>NZ_JBDGLI010000010.1:0-263610 GCF_057655955.1 Pseudomonas sp. Soil_N_39 | reverse complement strand
TGCCGGGATGCCCACTCCACAATGCCTGCGTTCGGCCAGCGTGGTTAACGGGGCGCCGAGATCAACGTCCACCCCACTACGAGGCGGCCTGATAGCCGACCTGGCTCTTGATGGGGACCGCATTTCTCCTGTGGGAGCGAGCCTGCTCGCGATGAGGTCGGCAAGCCCAGCATCCATGTGACTGAACCACCACCATCGCGAGCAAGCTCGCTCCCACATTCAATCTCCAGTGGACACAAAATTTATATATCCAACACACAACCACTGTGGGAGCGAGCTTGCTCGCGATGAGGTCGGCAAGCCCAGCATCCATGTGACTGAACCACCGCCATCGCGAATAAGCCCGCTCCCAAATTCAATCTCCAGCGGACACAAGATTTATACCCAACACACAACCACTGTGGGAGCGAGCTTGCTCGCGATGAGGCCGGCACATCCAACATCACCGCAAACTGACCCACCGCCATCGCGAGCAAGCTCGCTCCCACACTCATTCCACAGGGGAAACGCGGTCCCATCAGGAACCAGGTCGGCTATCAGGCCGCCTCGCGGTGGACGTTGATCTCGGGCGCCCCGTTAACCACGATGGCTGAACGGAGGTGTTGTGGAGTGGGTAACCCGGCATGGATGCCGGGTTAGCCGCGCTGGGCCATGGATGGCCCTTCGCGGCGGCCCACGGAGCAAGGCCTTCGTTCAGGCATGCCGAGCCTAAGCGAGGCACCGAGTGGTGGGGCAAAGCGCTTTTGGTTACTTTTGGCGCTCTTCCAAAAGTGACCCGCCGTAAGGGCGGAACCAATAGCCGCCGTTACCGAAGAAACGGATATACACCCAAACCCAAGCCAAAAAAAAAAACGGCGCCTCCCTCTTTAGCAAGGGAAGCGCCGTTTTTCCAAGTAGACAGCATCACAGCCAGTCAGGGCGTTTTATGCTGCTCTTGCCTTGGCTTATTGAAACAACGACTCACTCGACAAGCCGTTCTTCTCCAGGATCTCTCGCAAACGCTTGAGACCTTCAACCTGGATCTGCCGGACCCGCTCACGAGTCAACCCAATCTCCAGCCCGACATCTTCAAGCGTGCTGCTTTCGTGCCCGCGCAAGCCGAAGCGGCGAATCACCACTTCCCGTTGCTTATCGGTCAGCTCCGAGAGCCACTGGTCGATGCTCTGTGACAGGTCATCGTCCTGCAACAGCTCGCACGGATCGGTAGGTCGATCATCCGTAAGGGTGTCCAACAAGGTTTTATCCGAGTCCGGCCCCAGGGAAACGTCCACCGAGGACACCCGCTCATTGAGCCCAAGCATGCGCTTGACCTCACCCACCGGTTTTTCCAGCAGGTTGGCGATTTCTTCGGGTGAAGGTTCATGATCAAGTTTCTGGGTCAACTCACGGGCGGCCCGCAGGTAGACGTTCAGCTCCTTGACCACATGAATCGGCAACCGGATCGTCCGGGTCTGGTTCATGATCGCCCGTTCGATGGTCTGGCGGATCCACCAGGTGGCGTAGGTCGAGAAACGGAAGCCGCGCTCGGGGTCGAATTTCTCGACGGCGCGAATCAGGCCCAGGTTGCCCTCTTCGATCAGGTCCAGCAGCGAAAGCCCGCGATTGACGTAGCGTCGGGCGATTTTCACCACCAGGCGCAGGTTACTTTCAATCATGCGTTTTCGACCGGCCGGGTCGCCACTTTGCGACAGCCGCGCAAAATGAACTTCTTCCTCGGGGGAGAGCAGTGGCGAGAAACCGATTTCGTTGAGGTACAGCTGAGTGGCGTCCAGCGCCCGGGTGTAATCAATGTACTTATGTTGTTTAAGCGAAGCGGAGTGTTTGGATTTGGCACGAACGGAAGGTGGAGTCGCCCCTTCATCATTCGACATCGAATCCATAGCGATGCCGGTCTCCATAAGGAGAACCTCATCGTCGATGTCAAACTCCGGCACTTCTTTACTGAGAGCCATTGTTATAGTCCTTTGGTGAGTTCGACCTCAAGCTCAAGCGACGCCTTTATCCTTGGCAACGCTGGAGCCTGTTCCCTCTACGTGACGGAACAGGCTGACAATCAAATCAACGACGTGGCAGGAATTGCAGCGGATCGACTGGTTTACCTTGTCGGCGAATCTCAAAATGCAGTTTCACCCGGTCTGTTCCCGTTGATCCCATTTCGGCAATTGTCTGTCCGACCTTGACCTGCTGCCCCTCCCGAACCAACAGCCTGCGGTTGTGACCGTAGGCACTGACGTAGGTATCGCTGTGTTTGATGATGACGAGTTCGCCGTAGCCCCTCAAACCACTCCCGGCGTACACAACCGTGCCATCAGACGCAGCTAAAACAGGCTGTCCCAAATCCCCGGCGATATCAATTCCTTTATTCAAACTACCGTTTGAAGAGAATTTTCCAATGAGAACGCCATTAGAAGGCCATCCCCAGCCTGTCGGGGCGGGGCCCGCAGGCGGCATCGGCGCAGGGGCTGGTTTGCTCGCGACGGACGGTATTACCGCCGTCCCAGCCCCCGCCGGCCGGCGAATGACCGTGGTTTTGCTCGACGAAGAAGGCGTCGAACCCGACTGTGTCACCACCGCAGTAGGCGTTGAACCGCTACGGCCATCGAAGCGAATCGTCTGACCGGGGTGAATCGTATAAGGCGCAGGAATGTTGTTGCGCGCCGCGAGGGCCTTGTAGTCCCAGCCGTAGCGAAAAGCGATGGAAAACAGCGTATCGCCGCGACGGACTACATATTGGCCGGTCGTTACTGTAGGACGTTGAGGTGCTGCACTGTTGCGATCGACCACCCGGACATTGCTAGACGGCGTACTGGAACAACCGACCAGCAAAATGCTCAAGACAAGGCCAGTCACCAGGCGCTGAAAGCTCGTGATACCCATACGCTGCGCAATGACTGTGAGACTCACCCGCCGCTCCCTTTGTGGTGGCTGAAAAATTGGAGGCTGCCTGTCCAGGCAGCGTTCATACAAATATAGCTGGCGACAACTGCGCCTCTATTAATGAAGCGCAACGCGTCGCCGCACACGTTTGCTCGACGCCATTGGGCTCTGTTCAGCGAATCGGTGCCGCTGTAAGACACAGACGTGGCCACGGAATTCAGCGTCCGTTTATAAATGCTCAGGCCAACGGTCCATTGAGCAACGGCACAAACCGCACCGCTCCCAGGACGTGTCGCGAAAACCCGTGCTCTTCGCGCACGATCAACATCAGTTGCTGGACCTCACCGGCGCCCACCGGGATGACCAGCCGTCCACCAGGGGCGAGCTGATCCAGCAGGGCTTGAGGTACATCGGTGGCCACCGCGGTGACGATAATGCCGTTGTACGGTGCCAAGGCCGGCCAACCTTCCCAGCCATCGCCCCAACGAAACACCACGTTGCGCAGGTTCAGTTCCACCAGGCGTTCCTTGGCGCGATCCTGCAGGACCTTGATCCGCTCGACGGAAAACACCCGCTCGACCAGCTGAGACAACACCGCCGTCTGGTAACCCGAACCGGTGCCGATCTCCATCACCTTGTCCAACGGCCCCGCCTCCAGCAGCAACTCGCTCATGCGAGCCACCATGTACGGCTGGGAAATGGTCTGGTTGTGGCCGATCGGCAACGCCGTGTCTTCATAGGCGCGATGGGCCAGGGCTTCATCGACGAACAAATGGCGCGGCGTGCGGCGAATCACCTCCAACACCTGGGCGTTGGACAGGCCTTCTTCGTAGAGACGCTGGATCAGTCGTTCACGGGTGCGTTGGGAAGTCATGCCGATTCCACGGCGCAGCATATCGTCTTGCTCACGAGCCATCAGCGCAGCCCCTCCAGCCAGCCATCGAGACTTCGAAAGGCGTCGTTGAAGGTACGGTCCAGCTGCAACGGCGTGATCGAGACATAGCCTTGCATCACCGCATGGAAATCAGTGCCTGGCCCGCCATCCTCGGCATCACCGGCGGCGGCGATCCAATAACCGGCCTTGCCGCGCGGGTCGACGACATGCATCGGTTTGGCGGCGCGGGCACGATGGCCCAGGCGTGTGAGCTGGATGCCACGGATGTGATCGAGCGGCAGGTTGGGGATATTCACGTTCAGCACCGTGCGGGGCGGCAGGTCCAGCGCGCCATGGGCTTCGACCAGTTTACGGGCGAAGTAGGCGGCGGTCGGCAAGTTATCGACCTGCCGTGAAACGAACGAAAAGGCAAACGACGGTTTTTCCAGGAAGCGACCTTCCAAGGCAGCGGCGACCGTGCCGGAATACAGCACGTCATCTCCCAGGTTGGCGCCCAGGTTGATGCCCGACACCACCATGTCCGGCTCACGTTCCAGCAAGCCGTTGAGGCCCAGATGCACGCAATCGGTCGGAGTGCCGTTGAGGCTGATGAAACCGTTATCCAGATAGCAGGGATGCAAAGGACGGTCGAGCGTCAGCGAGCTGCTGGCGCCGCTCTTGTCCTGGTCCGGAGCGATGACTACGCACTCGGCAAAATCCGCCAGCGCAGCATAAAGCGCGGCAAGACCGGGTGCAGTCACCCCGTCGTCGTTAGAAATCAGAATACGCATGGGCTGTCCGTCTGCCCCACCGGCACCAGATCGACGAGTTCGCGCACCAAGACAGTGGCGAAACATCCGGCCGGCAGGACGAATTCCAGTTGCAGAATGTCAGGCGAGGGATAATGCCACGACAGCCCGCCAATGGGCAGTCGCAGGATGCGACGTTCGTGACTCATTCCCGCGTTTATCAACCAGTCCCGCAAATCGGCCTCGCCCGCGGCAACGGCTTGTTCCAGTTCAAACGTCGCGCCGGCGGCAGGCGAAGGCCCCTCACCCCACTGCGGCCCGGTCGGGTGCAGGTCGAGAATGGTCAGGCGCGGATCGCTGCACTCAGCCTCACCGGCGGGGAAGAAACTGCGGCTGTCGGTGAAGGCGAGCAAGTCGCCCACCTGGGCCTGCTGCCAGGTCCCGTCGGCGACCCGCGCCGCCAGCACCCGGTTGAACAGAAAGCTGCGGGCGGTGGATAACAGCCGCGAGCGCACATTGCGCTGTTCCGGCAAAGCCTTGCGCGCCGCCCAGGCACGGGCATCGACGACATTGCCGCCGTCATGGCCGAAGCGCTGGGCGCCAAAATAGTTGGGGATACCCTGGCGGACAATCTGTTGCAGACGCGCATCGATCGCCGCCGTGTCGCCCTTGAATTGGGTCAGGCGCAAGGTGAAGCCGTTGGCCGAGTGCGCGCCGCGTTGCAGTTTGCGTTTATGTCGCCCGGTCTTGAGGATCTTCAGCGTGTCGTTCTCTGCCGCCGACAAGTCCGGATCGGCCTTGCCTGGCAATTGGACGCTAAACCATTGGCGGGTCAGGGCTTGACGGTCCTTGAGCCCGGCGTAGCTGACGGTGCGCAACGGCACGCCGGCGGCCTTGGCGATTCGTCGGGCAGCCTCTTCGGTGTTCAAGCCACGTTTTTCGACCCAGATCCACAAATGTTCGCCATCGCCGGTCAACGGGATGTCGAGCACTTCATCGACCTGGAAATCTTCAGCGGTGGCCTTGAGTACCGCACTGCCCAAGGGTTCACCGTAGGCGCGCGGCCCTAACAGTTCCAATTCAGTCATGGCGCAGCAACAAGGCAACGGAGTGGACGGCAATGCCTTCTTCGCGACCGACGAAACCCAGCTTTTCGGTGGTGGTGGCCTTCACGTTCACTTGGTCCAACTCAACTTGAAGATCCTCGGCGATCAGCTGGCGCATCGCTTCGATGTGCGGGGCCATTTTGGGGGCCTGGGCAACGATGGTGTTGTCGACGTTGCCGACTTTCCAGCCCTTGGCGTGGATCAGTGCGACCACATGGCGCAGCAGCACGCGGCTGTCGGCCCCCTTGAATTGCGGGTCGGTGTCGGGGAAGTGCTTGCCGATATCACCCAGGGCCGCCGCGCCGAGCAGTGCATCGCTCAAGGCGTGCAGCAGGACATCACCGTCAGAATGCGCGAGCAGCCCGAAGCCGTGTGCGATCCGCACGCCGCCCAGAGTAATGAAGTCGCCTTCAGCGAAACGGTGAACATCGTAGCCGTGGCCAATACGCATAAAAAAACGCCCCGATTTTTGTCAGGGCGTGATTCTACCTGCATTAGACGTTTAGAGCGCGTGCATGATGCTGCAAGTGGTCGTCAATGAAGCTGGCGATGAAGAAGTAGCTGTGGTCGTAGCCCGGTTGCAGGCGCAGCTCCAACGGATGGCCGGCGGACTTGGCCGCCTGTTGCAAGGCTTCGGGCTTGAGTTGGTTGGCCAGGAAATCATCGCGATCGCCTTGGTCCACCAGCAATGGCAGCTTCTCCTGCGCCTCGGCAATCAATGCACAGGCATCCCATTCCCGCCATTTCGAGCGGTCTTCCCCCAGGTAACGGGAGAACGCCTTCTGGCCCCATGGGCAATCCATTGGATTGTTGATCGGCGAAAAGGCCGACACTGAACGGTAACGCCCCGGGTTGCGCAAGGCGCAGACCAGCGCACCGTGGCCGCCCATGGAGTGACCACTGATACCGCGTTTGTCCGAAGCCGGGAAATGCGCTTCGACCAGCGCCGGCAATTCCTGCACCACGTAGTCATGCATCCGATAATGCCGCGCCCACGGATCCTGCGTGGCGTTCAGATAAAAGCCCGCCCCCAGGCCGAAGTCCCAGGCATTGTCCGGATCGCCCGGCACGTCGGCGCCACGGGGGCTGGTGTCCGGCGCAACGATGATCAGGCCCAGCTCGGCGGCCATGCGCTGGGCGCCAGCCTTCTGCATGAAGTTCTCGTCGGTGCAGGTCAGCCCGGACAGCCAATACAGCACCGGCAACTTGCCGCCCTGCTCGGCTTGCGGTGGCAGGTACACGGCAAACACCATGTCACAACCCAGCACTTCGGAACGGTGCCGGTAACGCTTGTGCCAGCCGCCGAAGCTTTTCTGGCAGGAGATGTTTTCCAGACTCATGACCGACCTCAGAAATGGATAACGGTGCGGATGCTCTTGCCTTCATGCATCAGGTCGAACGCCTTGTTGATATCTTCCAGGCCCATGGTGTGGGTGATGAAGGTATCCAGCGGGATTTCGCCCTTCTCGGCCATTTCCACGTAGCTTGGCAATTCGCTGCGGCCGCGCACGCCACCAAAGGCCGAACCGCGCCAGACGCGCCCGGTCACCAACTGGAATGGACGGGTGGCGATTTCCTGACCGGCGCCAGCCACGCCGATGATCACCGACTCGCCCCAACCTTTGTGGCAGCACTCCAGGGCGGCACGCATCAACTGGACATTGCCGATGCACTCGAAGGAAAAGTCCACGCCGCCGTCAGTCATGTCCACGATGACTTCCTGGATCGGACGGTCGAAGTCTTTCGGGTTGACGCAATCGGTGGCGCCCAGTTGCTTGGCGATTTCGAACTTGGCCGGGTTGATGTCGATGGCGATGATCCGCGCGGCCTTGGCCTTCACGGCGCCGATCACGGCCGACAGGCCGATACCGCCCAGGCCGAAGATCGCCACGGTGTCACCCGGCTTGACCTTGGCGGTGTTGAGCACCGCGCCGATGCCGGTGGTGACGCCACAACCCAGCAGGCAGACTTTTTCCAGCGGCGCTTCTTTTGGGATCTTGGCGACGGAGATTTCCGGCAGCACGGTGTACTCAGAGAACGTCGACGTCCCCATATAGTGGAAAATCGTCTCGCCCTTGTAGGAAAAGCGCGAAGTGCCGTCCGGCATCAGGCCTTTGCCCTGGGTAGCGCGAATCGCCTGGCAGAGGTTGGTCTTGCCCGACTTACAGAATTTGCACTGGCCGCACTCCGGCGTGTACAGCGGGATTACATGGTCACCCACCGCCACCGAAGTCACGCCTTCGCCGATGGCTTCGACAATGGCGCCGCCTTCATGGCCCAGGATCGACGGGAAGATCCCTTCCGGGTCGGCACCCGACAGGGTGTAGGCATCGGTGTGGCAGACACCGGAAGCCACCACGCGCAACAGCACTTCGCCCGCCTTGGGCATGGCGACGTCGACTTCAACGATTTCCAGGGGTTTCTTGGCCTCGAAGGCAACGGCAGCGCGCGACTTGATCATTCCGGGTTCTCCAGCAAATAAAGACAAGACCGGGAGTGTAATCCTCCGCCAGACAATGAATAATCCAGCCAAAAGCAAAACATTATTGCTGTATAGGGATAATCCTTCATGTCTGATAACCGCTGGGAAGGCATCGACGAATTTGTAGCCGTGGCCGAGTGCAGCCAATTCACCGCCGCTGCCGAACGGCTCGGGGTTTCGTCTTCCCATATCAGTCGACAAATCGTACGGCTCGAAGAGCGTCTACAGACACGCCTGCTTTACCGCAGTACTCGCCGGGTCACACTGACCGAAGCCGGACAAACCTTTTTGCAGCATTGCCAGCGTTTGCAGGACGGACGCGAGGAAGCACTGCGGGCCGTCGGCGACCTGACCAGCGAGCCCAAGGGCATGCTGCGCATGACCTGCGCCGTGGCCTATGGCGAGCGGTTTATCGTGCCGCTGGTGACGCGGTTCATGGGGCTTTACCCGCAGTTGCGGGTCGACATCGAGCTGAGCAATCGCCCGCTGGACCTGGTGCATGAGAGCCTGGACTTGGCGATTCGCCTGGGTCGCTTGCAGGACTCTCGCCTGGTCGCCACACGCCTGGCACCGCGGCGCATGTACTTGTGCGCCTCGCCCTCTTACCTGGAACACTACGGCCGGCCCCACAGCGTGTCGGAACTGAGCCGCCACAATTGCCTGATCGGCAGCTCCGATATTTGGCAACTGGAGCAGAACGGGCGGGAATTTTCCCAGCGAGTACAGGGAAACTGGCGTTGCAACAGTGGGCAAGCGGTGCTCGATGCGGCGCTGCAAGGGGTGGGGTTGTGTCAGTTGCCGGATTATTACGTGCTGGAGCATTTGCACAGTGGGGCGTTGATCTCGCTGCTGGAAGCCCATCAGCCGCCAAATACGGCGGTGTGGGCGTTGTATCCACAGCAGCGGCATCTGTCGCCGAAAGTGCGCAAGTTGGTGGATTACTTGAAGGAAGGGTTGGCTGAGCGGCCGGAATATCGGGGGTGACTGGGGTTCTTTGTTGCCTGGGCCGGCGTCATCGCGAGCAAGCTCGCTCCCACAGTGGAGCGGTGTGAACACAGGTCCATCATTCGACGAAAACCCTGTGGGAGCGAGCTTGCTCGCGATAGCGCCAGCCCAGACGACGGTGATCTAACGAGAAAACAGATCCAGCTTAATGCCGATTCACCCACCGCTGGCGCAACCACTCCAGATCTTCCGGCCGAGTGACCTTGATGTTATCCGAACGCCCTTCGATCAAGCGCGGTGCCTGCCCGGCCCATTCCATGGCGGACGCTTCGTCGGTAATCACCGCATCCGCCACCAGGCTGTCGGCCAGGGCCCGGTGCAGAGCACCGAGGCGGAACATCTGCGGTGTATAGGCTTGCCAAATCACGCTGCGATCGACGGTTTCCAGCACGCGACCCTGCTTGTCGGCGCGCTTGAGGGTGTCGCGCGCCGGGACGGCCAGCAGGCCGCCGATCGGGTCGTTCACCAACTCGCTGAGCAGGGTGTCCAGGTCGGCCCGGGCCAGGTTGGGCCGGGCCGCATCGTGCACCAGCACCCAATCGTGATCGTCGGCGCCCTGCCCGTGCAGATGCAGCAAGGCATTGAGCACTGAATCAGAACGTTGCTCGCCACCGTCGACACGCTGGATGCGTGTGTCGCTGGCGCAGGCCAAGGTCGGCCAGTAAGGATCATCGTGTGCAAGGCTGACCACCACACCCTTGACGGTGGGATGGTCGAGGAAACAGCCGAGGCTGTGTTCAAGAATTGTGCGCCCGCCCAGTTGCAGGTATTGCTTGGGACGGTCGGCGGCCATCCGGGCGCCAACGCCCGCGGCAGGAATCACGGCCCAGAAGGCCGGCAAACGCATACTCATTGGGCCAACTGGTAGAGGGTTTCGCCCTCCTTGACCATGCCCAGTTCATGTCGAGCCCGCTCTTCAACGGTCTCCATGCCTTTTTTCAACTCGGTCACTTCGGCGTCCATCACCCGATTACGCTCCAGCAGCGCCTCGTTTTCGGCGTGTTGGTCGGCAATTTGCTGAGTCAGGTCGGCCACTTGTGCCAGGCTGCCATTACCCACCCACAGGCGGTACTGCAGGCCGGCCAGCAACAGGAGCAAGACAAGAAACAACCAATTGGGACTGCGCATCGAATATCAGGTATCCAGTGAAAAAAGACCGCCATGCCAAACTTTGAAGCGTCTGATAGCACGAAGCCTGGAGAACCCAGGCTTGTGCTTGATAAGGCATCAGATTAGAGGCAAAACCGCCACCATGGCGACTTTTGCGACCCAACCCGCTGTCTTTTTACCATTTACCGCTTAACCGCGAAACTCGGCGCGACCGTTGTACTTGGCCTTGCCATTCAACTGCTCTTCGATACGCAGCAGTTGGTTGTACTTGGAAACGCGGTCGGAACGGCACAGCGAACCGGTCTTGATCTGGCCTGCCGCAGTGCCCACGGCCAGGTCGGCAATGGTCGAGTCTTCGGTTTCACCGGAGCGGTGGGAGATCACGGCAGTATAGCCGGCAGCCTTGGCCATCTGGATGGCTTCCAGGGTTTCGGTCAGGGTGCCGATCTGGTTGAACTTGATCAGGATCGAGTTGGCGATCTTCTTGTCGATGCCTTCTTTCAGGATCTTGGTGTTGGTCACGAACAGGTCGTCACCCACCAGCTGGGTTTTCTCGCCGATCTTGTCGGTGAGGATTTTCCAGCCCGCCCAGTCGGACTCGTCCAGGCCGTCTTCGATGGAGATGATCGGATAGCGTTCGGTCAGGCCCTTGAGGTAGTCGGCGAAACCTTCGGCGGTGAACACCTGGCCTTCGCCGGACAGGTTGTACTTGCCGTCTTCGTAGAATTCACTGGCGGCGCAGTCCAGGGCCAGGGTCACGTCGGTGCCCAGCTTGTAGCCAGCGTTGGCCACGGCTTCGGAGATCACTTTCAGCGCGTCTTCGTTGGACGCCAGGTTCGGTGCGAAACCGCCTTCGTCGCCAACCGCGGTGCTCAGGCCACGGGCCTTCAGCACAGCCTTGAGGTGATGGAAAATCTCGGTGCCCATGCGCAGGCCTTCGGAGAAGGTCTTGGCGCCAACCGGCTGCACCATGAATTCCTGGATGTCGACGTTGTTATCGGCATGCTCGCCGCCGTTGATGATGTTCATCATCGGCACCGGCATCGAGTAGACACCCGGGGTACCGTTGAGGTTGGCGATGTGCGCGTACAGCGGCAGGTCCTGGTCCTGGGCAGCGGCCTTGGCAGCGGCCAGGGACACGGCGAGGATTGCGTTGGCACCCAGGGTGGCTTTGTTTTCGGTACCGTCGAGCTTGATCATCGCGTGATCGAGGGCTTTCTGGTCGGCAGGATCCTTGCCCAGCAACAGTTCGCGGATCGGACCGTTGATGTTGGCGACGGCTTTGAGCACGCCCTTGCCCAGGTAACGGCTCTTGTCGCCATCACGCAGCTCCAGCGCTTCGCGCGAGCCAGTGGAAGCACCGGACGGCGCGCAGGCGCTGCCGATGATACCGTTGTCGAGAAGCACGTCCGCTTCAACAGTGGGGTTGCCACGGGAGTCGAGAACTTCACGACCTTTGATGTCGACGATTTTTGCCATTGTTGTAAACACTCCAAAGTTGACTAGAACGTTGCAGAAAACTTGCTCGCGCTCAGCTGCAATGCAGCCAAGCGCCTGGATGGGAGCGCTTCGCACTCCAGCGGGAGCAAGCTCCCTCGCCACAAAGAGCAAGGCTTGCCGACGATGAGCCCTGAAGGGCGTCATCGCAGGCCATGCTCCCACAAGAGCAGTGCGGCCAGCGGGCCAGAGCGATAATCGAGCGGTACTTTACCGGAGAAAACCGCGTTACGCGGTTTCTATCGTCGGAAAACCCTTGACCAGCTCATCCAGCGACTTGAGCTGAGACAGGAAAGGTTCCAGCTTGTTCAAGCGCAAGGCGCAAGGACCGTCGCACTTGGCGTTGTCCGGATCGGGGTGGGCCTCAAGGAACAGGCCGGCCAAGGACTGGCTCATGCCCGCCTTGGCCAGATCTGTGACCTGGGCGCGGCGACCGCCGGCGGAGTCGGAGCGACCACCGGGCATCTGCAAAGCGTGGGTCACGTCGAAGAACACCGGGTATTCGAACTGCTTCATGATGCCGAAGCCGAGCATGTCCACCACCAGGTTGTTGTAGCCGAAGCTCGAACCGCGCTCGCAGAGGATCAACTGGTCGTTGCCGGCCTCTTCGCACTTGCTCAGGATGTGTTTCATTTCCTGGGGCGCGAGGAACTGGGCCTTCTTGATGTTGATCACCGCGCCGGTCTTGGCCATCGCGACCACCAGGTCGGTCTGGCGCGACAGGAAGGCCGGCAACTGGATGATGTCGCAGACCTCGGCGACGACCGCGGCCTGGGCAGGCTCGTGGACGTCGGTGATGATCGGCACGCCAAAGGCTTGCTTGATGTCCTGGAAGATCCGCATGCCTTCTTCCAGGCCCGGGCCACGGTAGGAAGTCACAGAGGAACGGTTGGCCTTGTCGAAGCTGGCCTTGAACACGTAAGGGATACCCAGTTTCTGGGTGACCTTCACATACTCCTCGCAAACCTGCATCGCCATGTCGCGGCTTTCCAGCACGTTCATGCCGCCAAACAGCACCATGGGTTTGTCGTTGGCAATCTCGATGTCGCCGACGCGGATGATCTTCTGGGCCATCGTCTTATGCCTTTTTCTGGTGTTGAGCCAAAGCGGCCTTCACAAAACCGCTGAACAACGGATGACCGTCCCGTGGCGTCGAGGTGAACTCGGGGTGGAACTGGCAGGCGACGAACCATGGATGATCCGGGGACTCGACCACTTCCACCAGCGCGCCGTCACCGGAACGACCGGAGATTTTCAGGCCGGCCTCGATCAGTTGCGGCAGCAGGTTGTTGTTCACTTCGTAGCGATGACGGTGACGCTCGACAATCACATCCTTGGCGTAGCAATCGTGCACCTTGGAGCCGGCTTCGAGCAGGCATTCCTGGGCGCCGAGACGCATGGTGCCGCCCAGGTCAGAGCTTTCGGTGCGCACTTCCACGGCGCCGGTGGCATCTTCCCACTCGGTGATCAAGCCCACGACCGGGTGACCGCTGGCGCGATCGAATTCGGTGGAGTTGGCGTCTTTCCAGCCCAGCACGTTACGGGCGAACTCGATGACCGCCACTTGCATGCCCAGGCAGATCCCCAGGTAAGGCACCTTGTTTTCGCGAGCGTATTGCACAGCGGTGATCTTGCCTTCCACGCCCCGCAGGCCGAAGCCGCCCGGCACGAGGATCGCATCGGCGCCTTCGAGCAGGCCGGTGCCCTGGTTCTCGATGTCTTCGGAATCGATGTAGCGCAGGTTGACCTTGGTGCGGTTACTGATACCGGCGTGACTCATCGCCTCGATCAGCGACTTGTAGGCGTCCAGCAGTTCCATGTACTTACCGACCATGGCGATGGTGACTTCGTGTTCCGGATTGAGCTTGGCATCGACCACCGCTTCCCATTCGGACAGGTCGGCGCCGGCGCACTGCAGGCCGAAGCGCTCGACGACGAAATCGTCCAGGCCCTGGGAGTGCAGGATGCCCGGGATCTTGTAGATGGTGTCGGCGTCTTCCAGGCCGATGACCGCACGCTCTTCAACGTTGGTGAACTGGGCGATCTTGCGACGCGACGAGATGTCGATCGGATGATCGGAGCGGCAGATCAGCACGTCCGGCTGCAGGCCGATGGAACGCAGTTCCTTGACCGAGTGCTGGGTTGGCTTGGTCTTGGTTTCGCCGGCGGTGGCGATATATGGCACCAGCGTCAGGTGCATCAGCATCGCGCGCTTGGCGCCGATTTCGAAACGCAACTGGCGGATGGCTTCCAGGAACGGCTGGGACTCGATATCGCCCACGGTACCGCCGATTTCGACCATCGCCACGTCGGCATCGCCGGCACCCTTGATGATGCGGCGCTTGATTTCGTCGGTGATGTGCGGGATGACCTGTATGGTCGCGCCCAGGTAGTCACCACGACGCTCCTTGCGCAGCACGTGCTCGTAGACACGGCCGGTGGTGAAGTTGTTGTTCTGGGTCATGGTCGTGCGGATGAACCGCTCGTAGTGGCCCAGGTCCAGGTCGGTCTCGGCGCCGTCGTGGGTGACGAACACTTCACCGTGCTGGAACGGGCTCATGGTGCCCGGGTCGACGTTGATGTACGGGTCCAGCTTGAGCATGGTGACCTTAAGTCCCCGCGCCTCCAGGATGGCCGCCAATGAAGCCGAGGCAATGCCTTTCCCCAATGAAGAAACAACACCGCCCGTGACGAATATGTAGCGCGTCATGAAAAACCCTAGAAGTCTGCGTTAAAGCGGTCCGAGCCGCCGGGGAAAGCGAAGGAAGGCCGAAGCCCCCGATCACCTGCATTAATCACAGTGCACCTTTCAAAAAAACCGCCGCGTTGGGACAGACCGGAAGTGAAATCACCGGTACGTTGCTCGCTACACATTTTTTGGAATCGCCCAGCAAAGACTGCTTGGTAATCGGCAACTCCTGCAATTCAGGCGAATCCACAGAAGTTGTATCAAGAAGGGAGCGTAGTCTACCGGAAAGCCCCTTTCAGCTCAAACCCAGATCTTGGCTTCCTGGCGTCCAGATCAATTGCCAACTGCCATCAGCCTGTGCATCGAGCCCGGCCAGGTTAGCCACCGCCAGCAATTGCTCGCCTTGATAGAGCAGCGGCAATCGGCCGCGAACGAACGCCGGCACGGCCTTTTCATTGAGCAAGCGTTTGAGATCACGATGACCACGACCCGCTAACGCCAGCACCTCGCCGCCTTGACGATAGCGCACGCTGAGCGGCCCCGCAGGCGGCGTGCCGTTGAGCACCACCCGACCATTGTCCGGCAAGCGCAGCGCCAGCGCCGGATCCGCCCAGTCGACGGCGCCTGACGGCGAACATAGCCAGTGGTCGGATAACCACCAGACCCGCCCGGCGGCCCGGTGCAGCTCACCGCCGGCCAGGCGCCAGATTGGCCGGGCATCGTCGGCGGCATCGCGCAACGAGTCCCAGCCCGCCCAGTGATCGCTGTCGGGCAGCAGGGTCATCGGTGCCAACCAATGACTCAACGCGTTGCGCTGACGGGCCGGCGACAACGCCCGCAACGGCGCCAGCGCCAGGGATTGCAGCCCAAGCCAGTCGAATGCACCTGGGGACGCGGCCTGGGCCAAGTCGATCCGCGCCAAATCGTCCAGCAAACCTTGGGCTTCGGCCATGTGTCCAGCGCTGCGAGCCAGTGTCGCCGAGGCTTGCGGCCAGTGCTCGGTCAGCGCCGGAAAAATCCGCTGGCGCAGGTAGTTGCGTGCGTATCGGTGATCGTCGTTGGACGGGTCGTCGATCCAGCTCAATCCCTGTTGTGTCGCATAGGCCTCCAGCTCGGCACGGGACACATCGAGCAAGGGCCGCAGCAGATGCCCCCGGCCCAAAGGCCGTTGCCGTGGCATCGCTGCCAGCCCCCTTACCCCTGCCCCCCGCAGCAGGCGAAACAGCAAGGTTTCGGCCTGGTCATCACGATGTTGGGCGGTGAGCAGCACTTCGTTGTCATGGATGGCCGCCACGAAGGCGCCATAACGCGCCTCCCGGGCGGCACGCTCGACGCTGGCGCCGGGCTGGACTTGCACGCTCACCACTTCAAGCGGCACCCCAAGGGCCTTGCAGAACGAGCGGCAATGGTCCGGCCATGCCTCGGCCACAGCCTGCAGGCCATGATGGACGTGGATAGCGCTTAACGGTGGCAGGGTTTGGGTTTTGGAGAGAGACGCGAGCAGGTGCAACAGGACGGTGGAGTCGAGGCCACCGGAGAAGGCGATGCGCCAGGTGGCAGCGTTGCGCCAGGGGGATAACTGTGTGAGGAGCCGGGTTGGCAGGTCGATGCTTGTGTTCATGGGTATCAGCCTTGGCACAAATCAAATGTGGGAGCGGGCTTGCTCGCGAAGGCGGTGAATCAGTCAACACATGGGTTGAATGTTAAACCGCTTTCGCGAGCAAGCCCGCTCCCACACTGCCCCCCACAACTGCTGGAAGCTTGGTCAGATCAGAGACCGTAGCTCATCAACCGCTCATAGCGACGAGCCAGCAGCGCGTCGTTGTCGAACTTCTTGAGCATCGACAGCTGGGAACTCAGCTCGGCACGGATCAGTGCCGCCGCGGCAGCCGGGTCGCGGTGGGCGCCGCCCACGGGCTCGTTGATCACTTTGTCGACAATGCCCAGGCCTTTGAGACGCTCGGCGGTAATGCCCATGGCCTCGGCGGCATCCGGGGCCTTCTCGGCGGTTTTCCACAGGATCGAGGCGCAGCCTTCCGGCGAGATCACCGCATAGGTGGAATATTGCAGCATGTTCAACTGGTCGCAGACACCAATGGCCAACGCACCGCCGGAACCGCCTTCGCCAATCACGGTGGCGATGATCGGGGTTTTCAGGCGTGCCATGACGCGCAGGTTCCAGGCAATCGCTTCGCTCTGGTTGCGCTCTTCGGCGTCGATGCCCGGGTAGGCGCCCGGGGTGTCGATGAAGGTCAGGATCGGCATCTTGAAGCGCTCGGCCATTTCCATCAGGCGGCACGCCTTGCGGTAGCCTTCCGGACGCGGCATGCCGAAGTTGCGGCGCACCTTCTCGCGCACTTCGCGGCCTTTCTGGTGACCGATCACCATCACCGGCTGCTCGTCCAGGCGGGCAACCCCGCCAACGATCGCGGCGTCGTCGGAGAAGTGACGGTCGCCGTGCAGCTCATCGAACTCGGTAAAGATGTGCTCGATATAGTCCAGGGTGTAGGGACGACGCGGGTGCCGCGCCAGGCGGGCGATCTGCCAGCTGGTCAGCTTGCCGAAGATGTCTTCGGTCAGCGTGCGACTTTTGTCCTGCAGACGAGAGATTTCATCGCCGATATTCAGCGAATTGTCATTACCGACCAAGCGCAACTCTTCGATCTTGGCTTGCAGGTCGGCGATCGGCTGTTCGAAATCTAGAAAATTCGGGTTCATAGGCGTCCGTCTTGGGTCGACGTCCAAGAGAGCTTGGGCCGGCCGGTTGTCTATTCGCGCCTACCTTAAGGGAGAGGCGCGTTCAGGTCGAGATTAAAAATTCGGGTCGAGATCAGGGGTATTCCGGTTTCAACAGTGGCCCCTGGCCGTCAACGGTATTGGAGGAAGACGTTGTCTTTGCCGAACTGGTCACGCAAGGCTTGAATCAACGCATCCGCCGGATCGATCCGCCAGCCTTCGCCGAACTGCAGCACGGCCTTGGCATCGGGGCGTACGTACTCCATGGTGATCGGGCAGGCACCGCGATGGCGCTTGAACAATTCGCCCAACCAGCGTAGCTGATCGCCCTTGAGGTCCTGGGTCTGCAACTTCAGGCGCAGGCTCTCGGCCAAGTTGGTACGGGCATCCTCCATGCTCATCACCCGCTTGACCCGCAGCCGCAGGCCACCGGAAAAGTCATCGTTGCTGACCTCGCCTTCCACCACCACCATCGCATCGGTCTGCAACAGCGATTGCGCCGAGTGGAACGCATCGGCGAACAATGACGCCTCGATACGCCCGGAGCGGTCGTCGAGGGTGATGAAGCCCATCTTGTCGCCCTTTTTGTTCTTCATCACCCGCAGGGCGATGATCATGCCGGCGACGGTCTGGGTGTCGCGCGCCGGCTTGAGGTCAATGATGCGCTGGCGGGCGAAGCGGCGGATCTCGCCTTCGTATTCGTCGATCGGGTGACCGGTGAGGTACAGGCCCAGGGTGTCTTTCTCACCCTTGAGGCGCTCCTTGAGGGTCAGCTCCTTGGCCTTGCGATGGTTGCCGTAGACATCGGCGTCTTCTTCGACGAACAACCCGCCAAACAGGTCGGCGTGACCACTGTCATGGGTACGGGCCGTCTGTTCGGCGGCCTTGATCGCCTCTTCCATCGCCGCCAGCAACACCGCGCGATTGCGGTCGATATTGGCCTGGTAGGCCTTGGGCTCATCCTGGAAGTAAGGCCCGAGCCGATCCAGGGCGCCACTGCGGATCAAACCATCGAGGGTGCGCTTGTTGATGCGCTTGAGGTCGACCCGGGCGCAGAAATCGAACAGGTCCTTGAACGGCCCGTCCTGGCGCGCTTCGGTGATGGCTTCCACCGGCCCCTCGCCCACGCCCTTGATCGCGCCCAGGCCATAGATGATGCGGCCCTCGTCGTTCACCGTGAACTTGAACTCCGAAGCGTTCACGTCCGGTGCGTCGAGGCGCAGCTTCATGGTCCGCACTTCTTCGATCAAGGTCACGACCTTGTCGGTGTTGTGCATATCCGCCGACAGTACCGCGGCCATGAATGGCGCCGGGTAATGCGCCTTCAGCCACGCGGTCTGGTACGACACCAGGCCATAGGCAGCGGAGTGGGATTTGTTGAAGCCGTAGCCGGCGAACTTTTCCACCAGGTCGAAAATGTTACCGGCCAGGTCAGGGTCGATGCCGTTGGTCGCGCAACCCTCAATGAAACCGCCGCGCTGCTTGGCCATTTCCTCGGGTTTTTTCTTACCCATGGCCCGACGCAGCATGTCCGCGCCGCCAAGGGTATAACCGGCCATGACCTGGGCAATCTGCATCACCTGTTCCTGGTACAGGATGATGCCGTAGGTCGGTGCCAGCACCGGCTTCAAGCCTTCGTACTGATAATCCGAATGCGGGTATGCCAGCTCGGCGCGGCCGTGCTTACGGTTGATGAAGTCATCCACCATGCCCGATTGCAACGGCCCCGGACGGAACAGGGCCACCAGTGCGATGAGGTCTTCCAGGCAGTCGGGCTTGAGCTTCTTGATCAGCTCCTTCATGCCCCGGGATTCAAGCTGGAACACCGCCGTGGTTTCGGCTTTTTGCAGCAGGCTGTAGGTCGGCTTGTCATCCAGCGGGATGAAGGCAATGTCCAGCGGTTCTTCGCCGACCTTGGCCCGGTCGCGGTTGATGGTTTTCAGCGCCCAGTCGATGATCGTCAGGGTCCGCAGGCCGAGGAAGTCGAACTTCACCAGGCCCGCCGCCTCGACGTCATCCTTGTCGAACTGGGTGACCAGGCCGTCGCCTTCTTCATCGCAATAGATCGGCGAGAAGTCGGTCAACTTGGTCGGCGCGATCACCACGCCCCCGGCGTGCTTGCCGACGTTACGCACCACGCCTTCGAGCTTGCGAGCCATCTCCCAGATTTCCGCAGCTTCCTCGTCGACCTTGATGAAGTCCCGCAGGATCTCTTCCTGCTCGTAGGCCTTCTCCAGGGTCATGCCGACTTCGAACGGAATCATCTTCGACAGGCGATCCGCCAGACCGTAGGACTTGCCCTGCACCCGCGCCACGTCGCGCACCACAGCCTTGGCGGCCATGGAACCAAAGGTGATGATCTGGCTCACCGCGTTGCGGCCGTATTTCTCGGCCACGTAGTCGATGACCCGGTCGCGGCCATCCATGCAGAAGTCGACGTCGAAGTCGGGCATGGAAACCCGTTCCGGGTTGAGGAAACGTTCGAACAGCAGGTCATATTCCAACGGGTCGAGGTCGGTGATCTTCTGCACGTAGGCCACCAGCGACCCGGCACCCGATCCACGGCCTGGGCCCACCGGCACGCCGTTGTTCTTGGCCCACTGGATGAAGTCCATCACGATCAGGAAGTAACCGGGGAATCCCATCTGGATGATGATATCCAGTTCGAAATTCAACCGGTCGACATAGACCTGGCGCTTGGCTTCGTAATCTTCGGTGGTGTCCTTGGGCAGCAAAACGCGGAGGCGTTCCTCAAGGCCGTCGAAGGAAACCTTGCGGAAGTACTCGTCGATGGTCATGCCATCGGGAATCGGGAAGTTGGGCAGGAAGTGCTTGCCCAGCTTCACTTCGATGTTGCAGCGCTTGGCGATCTCGACGGTGTTTTCCAGCGCCTCAGGCAGGTCGCTGAACAACTCGGCCATTTCCTCGGCGCTCTTGAGGTATTGCTGGTTGCTGTAGTTTTTCGACCGCCGCGGATCGTCGAGGGCCCGGCCCTCACCGATGCAAACCCGTGTTTCGTGGGCTTCAAAGTCTTCCTGCTTGATAAAGCGCACGTCGTTGGTCGCCACCAGCGGCGCGCTAATCTTGTCGGCCAGGGCCACGGCGGCGTGCAAGTGTTCTTCGTCGTTGGGACGGTTGGTGCGCTGCACTTCGATGTAGAAGCGCTCCGGGAACACCGCCATCCAGTCACGGGCCAGGGTCTCGGCTTCATCGGGGTTGCCGCTGAGCAGGGCCAGGCCGATCTCACCTTCCTTGGCCGCCGACAGCATGATCAGCCCTTCGCTGGCCTCGGCCACCCACTCGCGCTCGATGATGATCGAGCCGTTGCGCTGGCCATCGATGAAGCCGCGGGAGATCAGCTCGGTGAGGTTGCGATAACCCTGGGCGTTCATCACCAGCAGGCTGATACGGCTCAGCGGTGCGTCGGGGTCCTTGTTCGACAGCCACAGGTCGGCGCCGCAGATCGGCTTGATCCCGGCGCCCATGGCGGCCTTGTAGAACTTGACC
Organism: Pseudomonas sp. Soil_N_39; assembly: GCF_057655955.1. NCBI lineage: Bacteria > Pseudomonadati > Pseudomonadota > Gammaproteobacteria > Pseudomonadales > Pseudomonadaceae > Pseudomonas > Pseudomonas sp. Soil_N_39. Next base: position 242,978 of record NZ_JBDGLI010000010.1, on the reverse strand, counting down.
AGCGAACACATGTTGTTCTGGTCGGTGACCGCCACGGCAGGCATGTTCATGCCCACCAGGGTCTTGACCAGGGGCTTGATCCGCACCAGACCGTCGACCAGGGAGTATTCAGTGTGCAGGCGTAGATGAACGAATGAAGCCGGCATAGTGATCCTGCGTTAAGTCATGAAAACAACAAGGCCCGGATTGTACCGGGCCTTGGGTAAAACATCAGCCATGAGCATCTTGCCAGGCAAACATACGCACTACTTTTGTGGCGAGGGGATTTATCCCCGCTGGGCTGCGAAGCGGCCCTTGGATCTTAAGAGCTCGTTGTGTCAGGCAGACTTTTCGGGCCGCTTCGCGCCCCAGCGGGGATAAATCCCCTCGCCACAAACAGCCTGCATCAAGAAACCGTAATCTGACTACTCACCATCAAGCCATCACGCGCTTCATAAGCCAGCCGCACCGGGGCGAACGAACGCCTGTGGATCGGCGTTGGCCCAAGGCGCGCCAGGGCTTCGAGGTGCACGGGGGTCGGGTAGCCCTTGTGGCTGCCGATGCCGTAGCCCGGGTAGATCAACTCGAAGGCGCTCATTTCCCGGTCACGGCTGACCTTCGCCAGGATCGAGGCCGCCGCGATGGCCGGCACCTTGCCGTCGCCCTGGATGACCGCTTCGGCGCGCATCGACAGTTTCGGGCAGCGATTGCCATCGATCATCGCCAGCTTCGGCGTGATGTGCAGGCCCTGCACCGCACGCTGCATGGCGAGCATGGTGGCGTGCAGGATATTGAGTTCATCGATCTCTTCGACTTCGGCCCGAGCGATGCACCAGCTCAGGGCTTTCTCGCAGATTTCGTCGTAGAGCTTTTCGCGACGGGCTTCAGTGAGCTTCTTCGAATCATTGAGGCCCAGGATCGGCCGGTTCGGGTCGAGAATCACCGCCGCCGTCACCACCGCGCCGCACAACGGGCCGCGCCCCACTTCATCGACACCGGCCACCAGGTCTTCCACTTCAGCGACCAGGTTGAAGTCCAGGCCCATCTGTAGCTTTACGTTGCTCATGGTTTTGCGCCAATCAGGGTCAGCACCGCGTCAGCCGCCTGGTTGGAGGCATCGCGACGCAGCGTACGGTGGATTTCGTCAAAGCCCCGGGTCTGCTCCTCGCCGCCGTCGATCAAGGGCGACAGCGTGTTGGCCAGCGCCTCGGCGGTGGCGTCGTCCTGCAGCAACTCTGGGACCAACAGGCGCTGGGCCAGCAGGTTCGGCAAGGACACGTAGGGGCTCTTGACCATGCGCTTGAGAATCCAGAACGTCAGCGGCGCCAGGCGATAGGCGACCACCATCGGGCGTTTGTACAACAACGCCTCAAGGGTAGCAGTGCCGGAAGCAATCAACACGGCATCACAGGCCGCCAACGCGTCATGGGAACGGCCATCGAGCAACGTCACCGGCAAATCGCGACCAACCAGCAGGGCTTCCAACTGGATACGGCGCTGCGGGCTGGCACAGGGCAGGACAAAACGTACACCGGGGCGTAGCGCTCGCAGGCGCTGCGCGGCGTCAAAAAACAGACCGCCCAGGCGACTCACTTCGCCGCCCCGGCTACCGGGCATCAAGGCCACCAGCGGCCCATCGGGCAAGCCCAGCGCCTGGCGAGCCGCCTCGCGGTCGGCTTCCAGGGGAATGGTATCGGCCAGGGTGTGCCCGACAAACCGCACCGGCACGCCCTTCTCTTCGTAGAACCTGGCCTCGAACGGCAGCAGCGTCAACATCAGGTCGCAGCCTTCGCGGATCTTCAGCACCCGCTTCTGCCGCCAGGCCCAGACCGACGGGCTGACGTAGTGCACGGTCTTGATCCCGGCCTGACGCAACTTGAGTTCGATATTGAGGGTGAAATCCGGCGCATCGATGCCGATGAACACATCCGGTTTTTCTTCGATCAGGGTCTGGATCAGCTTCTTGCGCCGGGCCAGCAGCTCGCGCAGGCGACCGAGCACCTCCACCAGGCCCATCACCGACAGGCGCTCCATCGGAAAGTAGGAGGTCAGGCCTTCGGCCTGCATCAACGGCCCACCGACCCCGATGAATTCCACCGCGGGGTGCTGCGCCTTGAGCGCTCGCATCAGGCCCGCGCCCAGAATGTCACCGGAAGCCTCTCCCGCCACCAGTGCAACGCGCACGTTAGCCATGGTCAGCGAGTGATGCCGCGGGTCGAAGACTGGATGGAATCGCGGAAGATCGCGACTTCCGGGTGTTGCGCCGACGCTTCGGCCAATTCGGCGAGCGCCTGCTCGACCGTCAGGCCCTGGCGGTATACCACCTTGTAGGCGCGACGCAGGGCCGTAATCGCCTCTTCGCTGAAACCACGACGGCGCATGCCTTCGAAGTTCATGCTGCGGGCTTCGGCCGGGTTGCCGAACACCGTGACATAGGCCGGGACGTCCTTGCCGATGGCGGTGCCCATGCCGGAGAAGCTATGGGCGCCGATATGGCAATACTGGTGCACCAGGGTGAACCCGGACAGGATCGCCCAATCGTCCACGTGCACATGGCCGGCCAACGCGGTGTTGTTGACCAGGATGCAATGGTTGCCAATCACACTGTCATGGCCGATGTGTGCGTAAGCCATGATCAGGTTGTGGTCGCCCAGGGTCGTTTCGGAACGATCCTGGACGGTGCCACGGTGAATCGTCACGCCTTCGCGGATCACGTTGTGATCGCCAATGACCAGACGGGTTTCTTCACCTTTGTACTTGAGATCGGGCGTGTCCTCGCCTACCGAAGAAAACTGGTAGATGCGATTGTGCCGCCCAATCCGGGTCGGCCCCTTGAGAATTACGTGGGGACCGATCACCGTACCCTCGCCGATTTCCACACCTGCGCCGACAATCGACCACGGGCCGACCTCGACATCGGCGGCCAGGACGGCCGCCGGATCGATGATTGCGCGAGGGTCAATCAAACTCATAGTTTGCGTTCCGCACAGATGATTTCAGCGGAGCAGACTGGCTTGCCGTCGACCGAAGCCTGGCATTCGAACTTCCAGATCTGGCGCTTGCAACTGATGAACTTGGCTTCGAGGATCAACTGGTCGCCCGGGGTGACCGGCTGGCGGAAGCGCAGTTTGTCGGAACCGACGAAGTAATAGAGCGTGCCGTCGGCAGGCTTTACGTCGAGCATTTTGAAACCAAGGATCCCGGCAGCCTGGGCCATCGCCTCAATGATCAATACGCCCGGCATGATTGGATGCGCGGGGAAGTGACCATTGAAGAACGGCTCATTGATGCTGACATTCTTATAGGCACGAATGCGCTTGCCTTCAACGTCCAGGTCCACCACCCGATCCACCAGCAGGAACGGGTAACGGTGAGGCAGGTATTCGCGAATCTCGTTGATGTCCATCATTTCGGGGGGAAGCCTATGTAAAGATTGGGAGCGCACGAGTGACGCGCACTCCGCTAGCAAATCAAGATGCCCTAACGGCTGTGCACACTTGATATGGAAATGGTATCAGCCATCTGATGAAGCATTACCGCCAGGGGTCACGTCCCCTACACGCTTTTCCACCTGCTTGAGGCGCCGCGCGATGTCGTCGAGCTGGCGGATACGCGCCGCGCTCTTGCGCCATTCGGCTGCCGGCTGCATGGCTGTGCCGGAAGAATAGGCACCCGGCTCGGTAATCGAGTGGGTCACCATGGTCATCCCGGTCAGGAATACGTTGTCACAGATATCGATATGCCCCACCAGCCCCACACCACCGGCGAGCATGCAGTGCTTGCCGATCTTGGTGCTGCCGGAGATGCCCACGCAGGCGGCCATCGCAGTGTGGTCACCGACCTGGACGTTGTGGGCGATCTGGATCTGGTTGTCGAGCTTGACGCCATTGCCGATGACCGTATCGGCCAGGGCACCACGGTCGATCGCGGTGTTGACGCCAATCTCCACGTCATCGCCAATGGTGACACCGCCAATCTGGGCGATTTTCTGCCAGATGCCTTTTTCGTTGGCAAAACCGAACCCTTCGCCGCCCAGCACCGCGCCGGACTGGATCACCACCCGCTTGCCGATGCGTACATCGTGATACAGGGTGACGCGAGGCGCCAACCAGCCGCCTTCACCGATCTCGCTGCGCGCGCCAATGACGCAATGGGCGCCCAACGTGACGCCGGCACCGATTCGGGCCGCGCCTTCGATGACCACGAACGGGCCAATGCTGGCGGTAGGGTCAACCACGGCATCCGCCGCGATCACTGCGCTGGGATGAATACCAGCGACCGATTTCGGCTTGGGATCGAACAGATGGGAAATGCGGGCATACGCCAGGTACGGATCGGGCACGATCAGGGCATCGCCGGCAAACCCATCGGCATCAGCGGCCTTGAGCAACAGCGCGGCGGCCCGGCTGTCGGCCAGGTACTTGCGGTATTGAGGGTTTGCCAGAAAGCTCAACTGAGCTGGGCCAGCCTCTTGCAAAGTGGCTAGCCCAGTAATTGCCTTCTCCGGGTCGCCACGCAGGGTGGCGCCAAGGAACTCGGCCAACTGGCCGAGCTTGATAGTCGCTGTCATGGATTACTTCAGCTGATTCATGCGCTCGATCACTTGGCGCGTGATGTCGTACTGAGGCTTGACATCGATCACTGCGCCACGCTCGAACACCAGGTCAAAACCACCTTTCTTGATGACTTCTTCCACGGCGCTGTCGAGCTTCGGCTTGAGTTGCTTGAGCATTTCACGGTCGGCAACGGCTTTTGCTTCGTTCAACTCCTTGGACTGGAACTGGAAGTCACGGGCCTTTTGCTTGAATTCAAGCTCCAGACGCTCGCGCTCGCCCTGGGCCATCTTGTCGCCACCGGCGACCAGTCGATCCTGGATGCCCTTGGCGCTGCTTTCCAGGCCCTTGAGCTTGGTCAGTTGCGGGCCGAATTTCTTCTCCGCATCCACGGCGTATTTCTTCGCCGCGTCGGATTCCAGCAGGGCCATCTGATAATTCAGCACGGCAATCTTCATGTCGGCAAAAGCCGGACCTGCGACCAGTACGGTCGCCAGGAGAACCAATTGAGTCAACTTACGCACGATGTACTCCTACAAAATCCATTGTCGTTATCTTGGGTCAGACGCTTAGAACGTCTGGCCGAGGGAGAATTGGAACACTTGGGTTTCAGCGTCATCCGGTTTCTTGATCGGCATCGCCAACGCGAAGCTCAAAGGACCCAGCGCGGTGACCCAGGTCACGCCCACACCCACGGAACTGGCCAGGTTGCTCAGACTGATGTCGTTACATTCGGCTTTGGACGAAGAGCCGTTGGTATTCTTGGCGTTATCGCAACTGGAGTCGAATACGTTACCCACGTCCCAGAATACCGAAGTACGCAGGGAGCGCTGATCCTTGACGAACGGCATTGGAAACAACACCTCGACACCACCTTGTATCAGGACATTACCACCGAATGGCAGTGGATCCTGGTCCGGGTCCGCCAATGTGCCTTTGTTACCCGTGACAGATTCACCACGGCTTGGCGTACTGCGCGGGCCCAAGGTACTGTCCTTGAAACCACGCACCGAGTTGAAACCACCGGCGTAGTAGTTCTCGTAGAACGGCAGGCCATCGGTCGAGCCGTAGCCATCACCAAAGCCCAGTTCGGTATGCAGGCGCATGGTGTAGTTGTCAGTCAGCGGCTGGAACAGCTGGCCGCGGTAGTCGAGCTTGAAGAACGAGAGGTCACTGCCAGGGGTAGTCGTTTCCAATACCAGGCTCTGGGAATGGCCACGAGTTGCCAACACACCCTTGTTCAAGGTCGACTCGGACCAACCGGCAGAGGCCTTGAAGTTCAGGTACTTATCGCCTTCCTTCTCGACGAAATCGAAGATCTCATCAACGGTATAGCGGCCAGTGCTGATTTCGTCCTGCTGGGCGGTGAGACCGAATGTGAGTCGCGAAGTCTCGCTGATTGGATAACCCACGTTGACGCCAGCACCCAAGCTGTCTACTGCATAGCTGGAGACATCGGAATCGAGCTCGTCATAGTCGGTGGTGCGGTAGAAGGCGTTGTAGCCCAGGCTCACACCGTCCGCGGTCCAGTAGGGGTCCACGAAGCCGAAGTTGTAGCGTGTCTGGTATTCGCTGCGGGTCAAGCCGATGCTGACCTTGTTACCGGTACCCAGGAAGTTGTTCTGGGTGATCGAACCACCGAGGATCAGGCCGGCGCTCTGGGCGAAACCGACGCTGGCGGTGATCGAGCCGGAAGCCTGCTCTTCGACGCTGTAGTTCACATCGACCTGGTCATCGACGCCCGGCACGGCCGGTGTCTCGACGTTGACTTCCTTGAAGAAGCCCAGGCGCTCCAGGCGGGTCTTGGACTGGTCGATCAGGTAGGTCGACGCCCAGCCACCTTCCATCTGACGCATTTCACGGCGCAGCACTTCGTCCTCGGACTTGGTGTTGCCACGGAAGTTGATGCGGTTGACGTAGGCACGCTTGCCCGGGTCCACGGCGAAAGTGATGTCGACGGTGTGGTCTTCATCATGCGGCTGCGGCACGCCGTTGACGTTGGCGAAGGTGTAACCCTCGTTACCCAGGCGACGGGTGATCAGCTCGGACGTGGTGGTCATCAGCTTGCGCGAGAACACCTGGCCCTTCTGTACCAGCAGCAGCGACTTGACCTGGTCCTCAGGGACCTTCAGGTCACCGCTGAGCTTGACGTCACGAACGGTGTACTTCTCGCCTTCGTTGACGTTCACAGTAATGTAGACGTGCTTCTTGTCCGGGGTGATGGACACCTGGGTCGAAGCGATGTCCATGTTGATGTAGCCACGGTCCAGGTAGTAGGAACGCAGGCGCTCCAAGTCACCGGAAAGTTTTTCACGGGCGTACTTGTCGTCGTTCTTGAAGAACGACAGCCAGTTGGTGGTCTTGAGTTCGAACAGGTCGATCAGGTCTTCGTCAGGGAAAACCGTGTTGCCCACCACGTTGATGTGCTGGATGGCCGCCACGGTACCTTCGTTGATGTTGACCTTCAGGCCGACGCGGTTGCGCGGCTGCGGCACCACTTCGGTGTCGACGGTGGCCGAGTAGCGGCCCTGGGCAACGTACTGGCGCTGCAGCTCGTTACGCACACCTTCGAGAGTGGCGCGCTGGAAGATCTCGCCTTCGGCCAGGCCGGATTGCTTGAGGCCCTTCATCAGGTCTTCAGTGGAGATCGCCTTGTTGCCTTCGATCTCGATACTGGCGACCGACGGGCGCTCGACTACCGTGATGACCAGGACATTGCCGTCACGGCCCAGCTGGATATCTTGAAAGAAGCCGGTCTTGAACAGCGCACGCGTGGATTCCACCAGGCGCCGATCATCCGCCTGCTCGCCGACGTTCAACGGCAAGGCACCAAAGACGCTACCCGCGGAGACCCGCTGGAGGCCATTGACGCGAATATCAGAGATAGTGAAGGACTCGGCGTGAACTTCGGCGATCATCAATACGGTGAGAACCGCAGTTAGCAGCAGACGTTTCATGAAGTCCTTTCTTATTCCAACTGGCAATAAACAAACTGCCGCAGAATGCGGCAGATTCGCAATTCAGCGAAGCGTTACAGACGACCCAGATCGTTGACGAGGGCAAGCAACATGACCCCGACCACCAAGCTGATACCGATCTGTATCCCCCAACCTTGCACCCGATCCGACAAGGGACGACCACGCGCCCACTCGATCAGATAAAACAGCAGATGCCCCCCATCCAGTACCGGAATGGGCAGCAAATTCAGAACCCCCAGGCTAATGCTCAGATAAGCAAGGAAATTCAGGAAATCAGCGACGCCCGACTGGGCAGAAGCGCCCGCCACTTTAGCAATGGTTATCGGTCCACTCAAGTTTTTTACCGAGAGCTCACCGAACAACATTTTCTTGAGCGAGTCCAGCGTCAGGATGCTCATGGTCCAGGTACGACGCGCACCCTCGCCAATCGCCGCCACAGGGCCGAAACTGACCTCGCGGATCATTTCCGGTGGCCAGTCGATCGCCTTGACGCCCGCCCCCAGGTAACCGGTCGGCGCCTTGCTCTCGCCACGAGCGGCCAGGGTCACCGGGACGTCGATTGGAGCACCGTCGCGCTCGACGCGCAGCACAATTTTGGTATCAGGACGCACACGAACCGAATCGACCACCTGCTGCCAGTCGCTGACCGGCTGGCCGTCGAGTGCCAGCAACCGATCGCCGGTCTTCAGGCCGGCAGCCTGGGCCGGGCCTTTCGGGTCGAGTTCGGCGAGTATCGGCGGCAAGGCCGGACGCCATGGCTTGATCCCCAGGGAACGGATCGGATCCGGCTCGTCGGCGCCCTTGAGCCAGTTGTCCAGGATCAGTTCGCGAGGCGAATCCACCGTGGAACCCTGCTCGCGCACCATCAATTGCAACGAACCGCTCTCACCCAGGCGACGCACCAGTTGCAGGTTGACCGCCGCCCAGCCCGATGTCGGCTCCCCATCGATGGCAACGATTTCCTGCCCGGCACCCAGCCCGGCACGGGCGGCGACGCTACCGGCCTCTACCCCACCGATGACCGGACGCACCTGCTCGCTACCCAGCATGGCCAGGCCCCAGAAAAACACCATGGCCAGCAGGAAGTTGGCAATCGGCCCCGCCGCGACGATGGCGATACGCTGACGGACGGTCTTGCGATTGAAGGATTGATCGAGCTGATCGGCCGGCACTTCGCCTTCGCGCTCGTCGAGCATCTTGACGTAGCCGCCCAATGGGATGGCCGCCACGACGAACTCCGTGCCTTTCTTGTCGTGCCAACGCAGCAGAGGCATGCCAAAGCCCACGGAAAAACGCAGGACCTTGACGCCACAGCGACGCGCAACCCAGAAATGACCGAATTCGTGAAAAGTGACCAACACCCCCAAGGCAACCAGGGTGCCGACAATCATATAGAGCGCGCTCATCTGTTTTCTCCGCAATCCTGTCCAGGGCAACCCTGGCTAACGTATCGCAGCTTCAACGCCCGTGGCGCTGCAGCCATTGGCCCGCCAACTCACGGGCCCTGGCATCCGCCGTAAATACTGTATCGAGGTCATCGACCGAAACCACGGCCTCGAGATTCAAGACTTCCTCGATGATACTCGCGATCTCGAGGTAACGGACACGTCCATCGAGAAACGCAGCAACTGCCACTTCATTGGCAGCATTAAGCATGGCCGGTGCGCTGTTGCCCGCCTCGGCCGCCTGGCGCGCCAGGCGCAGGCAGGGGAAGCGCTGTTCATCGGGCGCCTGGAAATCCAAACGAGCGATGGCGAACAGGTCCAGTGGTGCAACGCCCGAGTCGATACGCTCCGGCCAGGCCAGGGCATTGGCGATCGGGGTGCGCATGTCCGGGTTGCCCAACTGAGCCAGCACCGAACCGTCGACGTAGTCCACCAGGGAGTGAATCACGCTCTGGGGGTGAATCACCACCTCGACCTGCGACGGCTTGGCATCGAACAGCCAGCAGGCCTCGATCAGTTCCAGGCCCTTGTTCATCATGCTGGCCGAATCCACGGAAATCTTGCGCCCCATGGACCAGTTCGGATGTGCACAGGCCTGTTCGGGTGAAACATGCACCAATTCTTCCAACGGCGTCTGCCGGAACGGGCCACCGGAGGCTGTCAGCAAAATCCGTCGAACGCCTACCGCGCCGAGACCACGGGAAAAATCCTGCGGCATGCATTGAAAAATCGCATTGTGCTCGCTGTCGATGGGCAGCAACACCGAGCCGCTCTTGCGTACCGCCTGCATAAATAACGCGCCGGACATCACCAGCGCCTCTTTATTGGCCAGCAGGATCTTCTTGCCGGCCTCCACCGCCGCGAGGGTCGGACGCAGGCCCGCTGCACCGACAATCGCCGCCATCACGGCGTCGACTTCAGGGTCGGCAGCCACTTGGCAGAGCCCCTCCTCCCCCACCAGCACACGGGTTTGCAGGCCGGCAGCGCGCAGATCATCCTGCAACGCCCGCGCCACGCCTGCCTCGGGCACCACGGCAAACCGCGGCGTGTGGCGTTTGCACAACGCCAGCAACTCACTCAAGCGCGTGAAGCCACTGAGGGCGAACACCTGGTAGCGCTCCGGATGCCGGCCAATGACGTCAAGCGTACTCAGGCCAATCGAACCGGTCGCGCCAAGGACAGTGATCTGCTGGGGGCGACTCACGGTGCCGCCATCCACAACAGCACGGCAAAGATCGGGATCGCGGCAGTCAGGCTGTCGATGCGATCCAGCACGCCACCGTGACCGGGCAACAGGTTACTGCTGTCCTTGATCCCGGATTGACGCTTGAACATGCTTTCGGTCAGGTCGCCGACGACGGACACGAATACGATCAAGGCGGCGCCCAAAAGCCCCATGAACAGCTGCGCGACCGTCCAGTCGCGCACGAAACCGACCACGGTGGTGATCACCAGGCTCAGGGCCAAACCGCCATAGACCCCTTCCCAACTCTTGCCAGGGCTGACTTTCGGCGCGAGCTTGCGCTTGCCGAAGGCCTTACCGGAAAAATAGGCGCCGACGTCGGCCCCCCAGACCAGCACCATCACAGCCATGATCTGCCAGTTACCCAGTGGGCCTTGCTTGATCCAGATCAGCCCCTGCCAGGCCGGCAGCAGGATCAACAGGCCGATGACCAGCTTGGTCGCCGTGTTGGCCCAGTGATGCGTAGTCTGCGGATAGGTCAGGACCAGGAAGGTCGCCGTCGCCCACCACAGCACCGCGGCACCGAGCACCCAAGGCGCGAGGCCAGGCACCACGTACATGATGAACAGCATGGCCGCCACGGCCGCTGCGTAGGCCACGCGCGCCGACTGCGCAGGAAAACCCGCCAACCGCGCCCACTCCCACGCCCCCAGAGTCACGACCAGTCCGATGAACAGCGCGAAACTGGCGCCTTTGAGCAGGAAGAAACCACCCAGGGCGATGGGCAACAGGATCAAAGCAGTGATGATTCGTTGTTTAAGCATTAAACCCGGGCTCCAGCTTCGATCTGCTCGCTCGTTTTACCGAAGCGACGCTGACGGGAAGCGAAATCGGCCAGTGCGGTGCGCATGGCTTCGTGTTTGAAGTCCGGCCAGAACAGGTCGGAGAAGTACAGCTCGGCATACGCCAACTGCCAGAGCAGGAAGTTGCTGATGCGATGCTCGCCACCGGTACGGATGCACAGGTCCGGCACCGGCAGGTCGCCGGTCGCCAGGCAGGTCTGCAACAGCTCAGGAGTGATGTCTTCCGGGCGCAAGTGCCCGGCCTGGACTTCCCGCGCCAGGCGCTGGGCGGCCTGGGCAATGTCCCACTGGCCACCGTAGTTGGCGGCGATTTGCAGGACGAACCGATTGGCACCCGCCGTCGCGGCCTCGGCTTCGCGCATCGCAGCCTGCAATTCAGGATGGAAGCGCGAGCGATCGCCGATGATGCGCAAGCTGATCTTGTTGTCATTGAGGCGCTTGGCCTCACGACGCAGAGCCTTGAGGAACAGGTCCATCAAGGCGCTGACTTCATCGGCCGGGCGCTGCCAGTTCTCGCTAGAGAAGGCGAACAGAGTCAGCACCTCGACCCCCGCCTCGGCGCACACCTCAATGACCGCACGAACCGCATCGACCCCCGCCTTGTGCCCGGCGACGCCAGGCATAAAGCGCTTCTTGGCCCAACGGTTGTTGCCATCCATGATGATCGCCACATGGCGCGGCACCGCAAACGGCACGGCCTGCTTGGTCTTTTCCATGAAAACGAGACCCTTATACGGCCATCAGGTCTTTTTCTTTCTGCGCCAAATCCGCATCGATCTTAGCCACATACTTCTTGGTCAGGTCGTCGATCTCGCCAGTGGCGCGACGCTCTTCGTCTTCGCTGATTTCCTTTTCCTTGACCAGGTCCTTGAGCTGGCTGTTGGCATCACGGCGGATGTTGCGCACGGCAACACGAGCGTCTTCAGCCACATCACGCGCCTGCTTGGTGAAGCCCTTACGGGTTTCCTCAGTCAGGGCCGGCATGGAGATCAGCAGCAGCTCACCCAGGTTGGTCGGGTTCAGGTTCAGGCCGGCACTGCCGATAGCCTTGTCGACCGCGCCCAACATGTTGCGCTCGAAGGCCACGACCTGCAGGGTACGCGCGTCCTTGACGGTGATGTTGGCCACTTGCTTGATCGGGGTATCGGAACCGTAGTACGGCACCATCACGCCCTCGAGGATGCTCGGGTGCGCCTGGCCGGTGCGGATGCGACCGAAGTTGTGTGCCAGGGACTCCAGGGATTTCTGCATGCGCTGTTCAGCGTCTTTCTTGATTTCGTTGATCATTGTTGAGCTTCCTCGATCAGTGTTCCTTCGGCGCCGCCATGGACGATATTCAGCAGGGCGCCAGGCTTGTTCATGTTAAAGACGCGCAGCGGCATCTTGTGGTCGCGGCACAGGCAGATAGCCGTCAGGTCCATGACACCCAGCTTGCGATCCAGCACTTCATCGTAGGTCAGATGATCGAACTTCTCGGCATGCGGGTCCTTGAACGGGTCAGCGGTATAGACGCCATCGACCTTGGTTGCCTTGAGCACGACATCGGCATCGATCTCGATCGCTCGCAGGCAGGCAGCCGAATCCGTGGTGAAGAACGGATTACCGGTACCGGCGGCAAAAATCACCACTTCCTTGGCGTTGAGGTGGCGCATGGCTTTGCGGCGGTCGTAGTGATCGGTCACGCCAACCATGGAAATGGCCGACATCACGATGGCCGAGATATTGGCACGCTCCAGCGCGTCGCGCATAGCCAGGGCGTTCATCACAGTGGCCAGCATGCCCATGTGGTCGCCTGTGACCCGATCCATGCCGGCCGCGCTCAGCGCCGCACCGCGGAACAGGTTGCCGCCGCCGATGACCAGGCCGACCTGAACGCCGATCCCGACCAGTTGGCCAACTTCCAGGGCCATGCGATCCAGCACTTTCGGATCGATCCCGAACTCTTCCGAGCCCATCAGGGCCTCGCCGCTAAGCTTGAGTAGAATGCGTTTATAGCGAGCCTGATAACCACTGCCCTGCTGAGCCATTGCGAATCTCTCCTGCGGCGTATTTTCAAAAATTCTTTGCGGACTGTTTGCAGCCTGCGTTCACTCTAGCTTGACGCTGACACAGCGTCATCGGAACACGGGCTTTGTAAGCCAGTTCCGACAGGAAACCAATAAAAATCGGCATCCCCATCTGAAAAGAGGCTGCGCGCATAAGCGGGCAGCCTCTTCAGGGCGACAGTTATGAAAACTGTCTTATTGCTTGCTGGCAGCCAGCTGAGCAGCCACTTCTTCAGCGAAGTTGTCTACTGGCTTCTCGATGCCTTCGCCCACTTTGAAGTAAGTGAAGGAAACGATTTCAGCGCCGCCCTTCTTGGCCAGTTCGCCGACCTTGATTTCAGGGTTCTTGACGAACGCCTGCTCAACCAGGCTGGCTTCAGCCAGGAACTTGGTGATACGACCGGCAACCATTTTTTCAACGATTTCGGCAGGCTTGCCTTTGATCTTGTCTTCGTTGAGCTGCATGAACACGGCTTTTTCGCGCTCGATGGCATCAGCGGAAACTTCCGACGGCAGCAGGAACTCAGGGTTGCTGGCTGCGACGTGCATCGCGATGTCCTTGGCCAGCTCGACGCTGCCGCCTTTGAGAGCTACAACGACGCCGATCTTGTTGCCGTGCAGGTAAGAACCGACAACATCGCCTTCGACGCGAACCAGACGACGGATGTTGACGTTTTCGCCTACTTTGGCAACCAGGGCTTCACGAGCCGATTCCTGAGCGGCGATCAGCGGAGCTGCGTCGGTCAGTTTGTCGGCGAATGCTTTTTCGACGCTGGCGGCAACGAATGCCTTGAAGTCGTCTTGCAGGGCCAGGAAGTCGGTCTGCGAGTTGACTTCGATGATAACGGCAGCTTTACCGTCATCCTTGATGCCGATCGCGCCTTCAGCGGCAATGTTGCCGGCTTTCTTGGCAGCCTTGATGGCGCCCGAAGCACGCATGTCATCAATGGCTTTCTCGATGTCGCCGCCAGCCTTGGTCAAGGCTTTCTTGCAGTCCATCATGCCTTCGCCGGTACGCTCGCGCAGTTCTTTGACCAACGCTGCAGTAATCTCTGCCATTTCAAAATCCTCTTGGATAGGTTTTCAACCATTCCACCCGATCGAACGGGCGATCAATTCTTCCTGGAAAACCACTGCTTATAGGCCGCGGCAGGTTACAAACAGGTCACTGCGCCGGCGGCAAATGGTTTTCGAGGTGGCAAAAAGGGGGCCAAGCCCCCTTTTTGCTTACTGAGTCAACGCCAGGGGCGTCGATTACTCAGCGGCTGCTGCCGGAGCTTCTTCAGCGAAGACTTCGGTGCCGCCGTTAACATTGTTGCGACCACGGATCACAGCGTCAGCCATCGAACCCATGTACAGCTGGATGGCGCGGATGGCGTCATCGTTACCTGGGATGATGTAGTCAACGCCTTCCGGGCTGCTGTTGGTATCGACAACGCCGATGACCGGGATACCCAGCTTGTTGGCTTCGGTGATCGCGATGCGCTCGTGGTCAACGTCGATCACGAACAGTGCGTCAGGCAGACCGCCCATGTCCTTGATACCGCCCAGGGAGCGGTCCAGCTTCTCAAGATCGCGAGTGCGCATCAGCGCTTCTTTCTTGGTCAGCTTGGCGAAAGTACCGTCTTCGGACTGAACTTCAAGGTCACGCAGACGCTTGATGGAAGCGCGAATGGTCTTGAAGTTGGTCAGCATGCCGCCCAACCAGCGGTGATCGACGTACGGCGAACCGCAACGTGCTGCTTCTTCAGCAACGATCTTGCCAGCGGAACGCTTGGTGCCGACGAACAGAATCTTGTTTTTGCCCTGGGCCAGGCGCTCTACGAAGGTCAGTGCCTCGTTGAACATTGGCAGGGTTTTTTCAAGGTTGATGATGTGGATCTTGTTACGCGCGCCGAAAATGTACTTGCCCATTTTCGGGTTCCAGTAACGGGTCTGGTGACCGAAGTGCACACCGGCCTTCAGCATATCGCGCATGTTGACTTGGGACATGATAGTTCCTTGATAAGTCGGGTTTGGCCTCCACGTATCCCAATGACCAACCAGCGGCTTATATAAGCCGAGGCACCCAGGTCATCGTGTCGACACGTGTGTGGATTTAAGCTTACGGGGTCATCCCCGGAAAGCGGCGCATTTTATACCACAGCAAGGGCGAAAACGGAACACGGATTCTGAAATCCCCTGTAGTGGGTGGATGGTGGGAGCAAGGCTTGCCCGCGACGAAGGCGATGCGGCCCTTCAGAAATCGAGTCGCCTGGGTCGCGAGCAAGCCTTGCTCCCACTCGCGCCCCACGCCACAGAGTTCCAGGCTGGAGGGTTCTTTGTACTGATCGTCTGTTAGAATCGCCTCTTTCAGGGCCGTTCGGAGCATCCTCCGCCGCCTATTTCGCTTTGAACAGCGCCGTCGAGCGCAGAGAGAGCCTGTATGACCGTTACCCTCAAGACCCCCGAGGACATCGCTAAAATGCGTGTCGCCGGCAAACTCGCCGCCGAAGTGCTCGAGATGATCGCCGACTACGTCAAGCCCGGCGTGACCACCGAAGAGCTGGATCGCATCTGCCACGACTACATCGTCAATGAGCAGAAGGCCATCCCGGCCCCACTCAACTACAAAGGCTTCCCGAAGTCGATCTGCACCTCGATCAACCACGTGGTCTGCCACGGCATCCCCAACGAAAAACCGTTGAAGGATGGCGACACCCTGAACATCGACGTCACCGTCATCAAGGACGGCTATCACGGCGACACCAGCCGCATGTTCCACGTCGGCAACGTGCCGGAGTGGGCCCAGCGCCTGTCCAAGGTCACCCAGGAATGCATGTACATGGCCATCGAGCTGGTGAAACCGGGCTGCCGCCTGGGGGACATCGGCGAAGTGATCCAGAAGCACGCGCAGAAGAACGGCTTCTCGGTGGTGCGCGAGTTCTGTGGCCACGGCATCGGCAAGGTGTTCCACGAAGAACCGCAGATCCTGCACTACGGCCGTGCCGGCACCGGCATGGAACTGCAAGCGGGCATGACCTTCACCATCGAGCCGATGATCAACCAGGGCCGCGCCGACACCAAGGTGCTGGGCGACGGCTGGACCGCCATCACCAAGGACCGCAAGCTGTCGGCCCAGTGGGAACACACCCTGCTGGTCACTGAGACCGGCTACGAAATCTTCACCCTGCGCAGCGATGACACCATCGCGCGTGTTTCCGCCTGATCCGAACCCAGCCTATAGATCCGATAGATATAGATAGAAAGGAAAGCCATTCAATGCCGCAGGTGGATCCCGAACTCTTCGACCGCGGCCAGTTCCAGGCTGAACTGGCCCTGAAGGCAAGCCCCATCTCGGCGTTCAAGAAGGCGATCCGCCAGGCCCACGAAGTGCTCGACCAGCGCTTTCGCAGCGGCCGGGATATCCGTCGGTTGATCGAGGACCGCGCCTGGTTCGTCGATAACATCCTGCAAAAGGCCTGGGAGCAGTTCGATTGGAGTGAAGACGCCGACATCGCCCTCGTGGCGGTGGGCGGCTATGGGCGCGGTGAGCTGCACCCCTACTCCGACATCGACCTGCTGATCTTGCTGGACAGCGCCGATCACGAGGTTTTCCGCGACTCCATCGAGCGCTTCCTGACGCTGCTGTGGGACATCGGCCTGGAAGTCGGTCAGAGCGTGCGCTCGGTGCAGGAATGCGCCGACGAGGCCCGCGCCGACCTGACGGTGATCACCAACCTGATGGAAAGCCGCACCATTGCCGGCCCCGAGCACCTGCGCCAGCGCATGCTCGATGTCACCAGCACGGCGCACATGTGGCCGAGCAAGGACTTTTTCCTGGCCAAGCACGCCGAGCAGAAGGCCCGTCACCACAAGTACAACGACACCGAGTACAACCTGGAGCCCAACGTCAAGGGTTCGCCCGGCGGGCTGCGGGACATCCAGACGATCCTGTGGGTCGCCCGCCGCCAGTACGGCACGCTGAACCTGCGTGCCCTGGCCGGTGAAGGTTTCCTGGTGGAAAGCGAAAACGCCTTGCTGGCCTCGTCCCAGGAATTCCTGTGGAAGGTCCGCTACGCCCTGCACATGCTGGCCGGGCGCTCCGAGGACCGCCTGTTGTTCGATCACCAGCGCTCCATCGCCGGCCTGTTGGGTTTCGAGGGGCAGGATGCCAAGCAGTCCATCGAAAACTTCATGCAACAGTACTACCGCGTGGTGATGAGCATCGCCCAGCTCAGCGAACTGATCATCCAGCACTTCGAGGAAGTCATCCTCGCCCCCGAAGACGAAGAACCACCGCTGCCGATCAACTCGCGCTTCCAACTGCACGACGGCTACATCGAAGCGCGCAACGCCAACGTTTTCCGCCGCACGCCCTTCGCCATGTTGGAAATTTTCGTGCTCATGGCCCAACAACCGGAAATCAAGGGCGTACGCGCCGATACCATCCGCCTGCTGCGGGAAAACCGTCACCTGATCGATGAAGATTTCCGTCACGATATCCGCAACACCAGCCTCTTCATCGAGTTGTTCAAGTGCAAGATCGGCGTGCACCGCAACCTGCGCCGGATGAACCGCTACGGGATCCTCGGACGCTACTTGCCGGAGTTCGGCTTCATCGTCGGACAGATGCAGCACGACCTGTTCCACATCTATACGGTCGATGCCCACACCCTGAACCTGATCAAGCACCTGCGTAAGCTGCAGTACACTCAGGTGTCGGAAAAATTCCCGCTGGCCAGCAAGCTCATGGGCAAGCTGCCCAAGCCTGAGCTGATCTACATGGCCGGGCTGTACCACGACATCGGCAAGGGCCGCCAGGGCGATCACTCCGAGATCGGCGCAGTGGATGCCGAGGCGTTCTGCCAGCGCCATCAACTGCCCGTGTGGGACAGCCGGCTGATCGTCTGGCTGGTGCAGAACCACTTGGTGATGTCCACCACCGCACAGCGCAAGGACTTGTCCGATCCGCAGGTGATCCACGACTTCGCCCAGATCGTCGGCGATGAAACGCGCCTGGATTACCTCTACGTGCTAACCGTGGCCGACATCAACGCGACTAACCCGAGCCTGTGGAACTCCTGGCGCGCCAGCCTGTTGCGCCAGCTCTACACCGAGACCAAGCGCGCCTTGCGCCGTGGCCTGGAAAACCCGGTGGACCGCGAAGAGCAGATCCGCCGCACCCAAAGCGCCGCCCTGGACATCCTGGTGCGCGGCGGCACCGATCCGGACGATGTCGAGCAGCTCTGGTCGCAATTGGGCGATGACTATTTCCTGCGCCACACCGCCGGCGACGTGGCCTGGCACAGCGACGCGATCCTGCAGCAACCGGCCGATGGCGGGCCGCTGGTGCTGATCAAGGAAACCACCCAGCGCGAGTTCGAGGGCGGCACGCAGATCTTCATCTACGCCCCGGACCAGCACGACTTCTTCGCCGTGACCGTGGCGGCGATGGACCAGCTCAACCTCAACATCCATGACGCCCGGGTCATTACCTCCAGCAGCCAGTTCACCCTCGACACCTACATCGTGCTCGACACCGACGGCGACTCGATTGGCGACAACCCGGCGCGGGTCAAGCAGATTCGCGATGGTTTGACCGAAGCCCTGCGCAACCCGGCGGACTACCCGACCATCATCCAGCGCCGGGTGCCGCGCCAGCTCAAGCACTTCGCCTTCGCGCCCCAGGTGACGATCCACAACGACGCCCAGCGCCAGGTCACCGTGCTGGAACTCAGCGCCCCGGACCGCCCGGGCCTGCTGGCGCGGGTCGGGCATATCTTCCTGGAGTTCGACCTGTCGCTGCAAAACGCCAAGATCGCCACCCTCGGCGAGCGGGTAGAAGACGTATTTTTCATCACCGACGCTCACAACCAGCCGCTGTCCGATCCGCAACTGTGCAGCCGCCTGCAGGAAGCCATCGTCCGGCACCTGAGCGTTAACCAGGAAGCTGATGCCAACCTGACGCGTATCAATATCTGAATCAACGCCCCCTGTGGGAGCGAGCTTGCTCGCGATAGCGACGGAACATCCGGCATCGATTCTGCTGACCCACCGCTATCGCGAGCAAGCTCGCTCCCACAAGGACCGCGCCCACATTGACGAGGCCCCCGATGAACAACGCCCTGAACCAGTTGCAGCCCTACCCGTTCGAAAAGCTCCGCGCCTTGCTCGGCAGCGTCACGCCCAACCCCGACAAACGCCCGATCGCGCTGTCCATCGGCGAACCCAAGCATCGCTCACCCAGCTTCGTGGCTGAGGCCCTGGCCAGCAATCTGGAAAAAATGGCCGTGTACCCGACCACCCTCGGTATCCCGGAATTGCGTGAAGCCATCGCCGGCTGGTGCGAACGCCGCTTCAGCGTGCCGAACGGGTGGCTGGACCCGGCGCGCCATGTGTTGCCGGTCAACGGCACCCGTGAAGCCTTGTTCGCCTTCACCCAGACCGTGGTCAACCGGGGCGACGACGCCCTGGTGGTCAGCCCGAACCCGTTCTATCAGATCTACGAAGGCGCGGCGTTCCTGGCCGGGGCCAAGCCGCACTACCTGCCGTGCCTGGACGAAAACGGCTTCAACCCGGATTTCGATGCGGTATCGCCAGACATCTGGAAACGCTGCCAGATCTTGTTCCTGTGCTCTCCGGGCAACCCGACCGGTGCGCTGATCCCGGTGGATGTGCTGAAGAAACTCATCGCCCTGGCTGACGAATATGACTTTGTCATCGCCGCGGATGAGTGCTACAGCGAACTCTACTTCGACGAACAAACCCCGCCGCCGGGGCTGCTCAGCGCCTGCGTCGAACTCGGTCGCAAGGACTTCAAGCGTTGCGTGGTGTTCCACAGCCTGTCCAAACGCTCCAACCTGCCAGGCCTGCGCTCCGGTTTCGTGGCCGGCGACGCGGACATCCTCAAGGGTTTCCTGCTGTACCGCACCTACCACGGCTGCGCGATGCCCGTGCAGACCCAACTGGCGAGCATCGCCGCGTGGAACGACGAAGTACACGTACGGGCCAACCGCGCGCTGTATCGGGAGAAGTTCGACGCGGTACAGGAAATCCTCAGCCCGGTACTGGACGTGCAACGCCCCGACGGCAGCTTCTACCTGTGGCCGAACGTAGCGGGCGACGATGCGGCGTTCTGCCGTGACCTGTTCGAACAGGAACACGTGACCGTCGTGCCGGGCTCGTACCTGTCCCGCGATGTGGATGGCGTCAACCCAGGCGCCGGCCGCGTGCGCATGGCCTTGGTCGCGCCATTGGCTGAATGTGTGGAAGCGGCGGAGCGGATCCGCGCGTTCATCCAACGTCGGGGTTAATCCCGCATCAGGACTTGAGTAGACCGCTGTTGTGGCGAGGGAGCATGCTCCCGCTGGGCTGCGCAGCGGGCCCCAACAGCAGCCCCCATACCGACCAACTGAGCCCCTGTACGAATTCCCAGTAACGCCCGGGTTGCACAATGCACCTATTTCGGTACACTCCATTCATGGTTGATATCACCCCCATACTGAACGTACGTTTCTTCCGCACAGACGCCGGGAATGAACCCGTTCGCGAATGGCTGACTGACCTGCCTCGCGAGCATAGACGGATGATCGGAACTGACATCAAGACCGTTCAGATTGGGTGGCCGATAGGTATGCCGGTGGTTCGCAAACTGGACACTGGACTATGGGAGGTCAGGATTGACCTTGGAGATACCATCGCCCGCGTTCTCTTCACCGTAGTGGGCTCTGACATGGTTCTACTCCACGCTTTCATAAAGAAAAGTCAAAAAACGCCAACCACCGACATGGCAACCGCCAAGCAGCGCAAAGCAAGACTATGAGGCACAGCAAATGAACAAGCACATCGGATCTGATTTTGACGACTTCCTCGCCGAGCAAGGTATCGCCGAAGAAGTTTCCGCAGCTGCGCTCAAACGCGTTATTGCCTGGCAGATTGCCGAAGCAATGAAGCTTCAGAAAGTGACCAAAAAAGCCTTGGCACAGCGGATGCACACCAGTCGCACTGCAGTTGATCGTGCGCTGGATCAGGACGATGCGGGAATGACGCTGGCAACGCTTGCCAGCGCAGCTCGTGCGTTGGGCCAGAGGGTGGAAGTACGGTTGGTGCCTGAGCAGGAAGAGGCTCACGCCTAAGCGCTGTTGTGGCGAGGGAGCTTGCTCCCGCTGGGCTGCTTAGCAGCCCCAAGCAGTCAACTCAATCTGCCTGATGTATTCCGTTGGATCGTTCCCACGCTCTGCGTGGGAACGATCCATATCGATACCGGATCCTGTGGGAGCAAAGCTTGCTCGCGATGAGGCCGGCATTTATTGCATCAAGTCCGAAGCTCTACCCGATCCAGGCACTTGTTCGCCAACAACATCCCCAACTCAATCATCTGGGCCACTCCCAATGCGACATGCCGTCGCGAGCCATCCTGATCGAAGGCAAGGTCGTTGAGCATTGCATTGGCAGACGCCAGGGTTTCGCTGAGGTTGGCCAGCAATACTTCCGTGTCGATACCGTCAGCCACAGTGAATAGCTGTACTGAGGGTTTGGGTTCTGACTTGCTGTCGTCATCAGGCTTGAGATATTGATCCAACACACGGTCGGCTGCCTCTTGCAGCTTTTCGGGTGCATAGTCGCCGTAGGGAAAAGTGGAGGCTGGTTTTGGTGGGTTTGGAGTTTCTTTGATCATTTGGATGCTCCTTGGGTGTTGGAGCCGCCACAAAGCCTTCTCACGGACTAGAGAGTGGCAGCCGTACGCGGGGTGAGAATCCGGGTCAAACACCCACTAAATACCCGGCCATGTCGAAACATGCCCGCGCACAGCCGCCATAACATGATGTATGGACGAAACGCGCCTGCACTTTATATGGCGGGCGCTTATGCGCATAGTGGGTATTCGGATTCTCACGTCCGGTCGCTGAATTGGCAGCGACACCCAGAGGCTAGAGCCCTCGCTTCCGACGGACAACCTTAAAAACCTGTCGGAAACTTCGGTGCGTCTGACAGACCACAATCGCTTGCTCAGACAAGACAAAGAAATAAAACGCGCCCCCTAAAGCAAGCCATTGATTTTACGGGTTTAACACTTCAACAAATCTCATGCAGCCCTGTTTCAAGAACCAAGCTGGCTTGAATTTGCTAATACCAGTAGCCATGATCGCCCCCGTCACCAGCGAAAGCTGGCAGGAGTCTGGGTCCCTCTCAGGATTGACCCAGCCACGCAGACGGGGCGGAGCAAGCTCAACTGCGTGTCGATTGAAGCCGCCTTCGGGTGGCTTTACTTGCTATGAGAACAAGGCACACCGGGCTTTGTTGCGTCTGAAATGCCGAAGATCCGCAAAGTGGTGGTGATCTATCCTGTGGCGAGGGGATTTATCCCCGCGGGGCTGCGAAGCAGCCCTCAAAGCTAACAACGCGCTGTGTCAGACAGCTTGAATTGACTGCGTTGGGACTGCTGCGCAGTCCAACGGGGATAAATCCCCTCGCCACAATTGGCTTTGCGCCATGACTGCTATTTACCCAACCCCAAATTCGCCTCCGCCAGATCCAACTCCCCCAGCACCTCTCGCAGCACATCATCCCCAATCTGGTGATGACGGCTAAGGCGATACAACTCCAGCCGCTGCGCCCGATAGGCCTTCAAGCGCAGCCGGCGTTCCAGCAGGTCCATTTCGAACGCCAGCGCCTGGGCTTCGGCGGAGTCGTTGAACACCTCCAACTGATGGCGATATTCAGACATCAAGCGCGCCTTGACCTCGGTCGCCAGCGCGGCCTGAGCCGCATCGGGTGTACTGGGCAGCTCGGCCGGTTCCTCCACTTCCAACGCATGGATCGCCGCTTCAGCGGTTTTGCGCCAGGCCTCGCGCACTTCGTTGCGACGTTTGTCGTCAGGGCTCCTCTCGATACCCCGCAGCAGCAATGGTAAAGCGATGCAAGCCGCGATCAGCGACAACAGAATCACCCCGGCGGCAATGAAGATCAGCAAATCGCGCTCGGGAAACGCCTCGCCCGCCCCCAGCAGCAACGGCACCGACAGCACGCCCGCCAGCGTCACCGCCCCGCGCACGCCGCCGAAGGTCAGCAACCAGCAGGAGCGCGCAGTCGGCACGAACGTCAGTTCGTTCTCGCCACGCCAGCGACGTAACAGCCCGGACAGCCGCCAGATGCTTTGTACCCAGACAAACCGCAGCACCAGCAACACCAGGAAAATCGCCACCACCTCCAGGCAACGGTAGAACAGTGTCGGCCACAGGGTGGTTTCGTGACTGGTCGCCGCCTTGATGATGTCCGGCAATTGCAGCCCCAGCAGCAGGAAGATCAAGCCGTTGAAAGCGAACTCCAGCAGCGACCAGACGCTGCGATTGAGCAGCCGCGTACCGGTCTGGCGCGGCAACAGGTCGAGCCAGCTCTGCATCATCCCCGCCGCCACCGCCGAGAGAATGCCCGAGGCGCCTAATCGTTCAGCCAGCACATAGGCGGCAAACGGTAGCAGCAACATGAACACCACGTGGGTGGCCGGATCGTCCCAGCCTCGGGCAATCATCCAGGCCCGCAAGCGGCCCACCAGCCAACTCAGGGCCACGCCCACCAGCAGGCCGCCGACCGCCACCAGGACGAAGGCCAGGCTCGCGCCCGCCAGGGAAAACACCCCGGTGATCGCCGCCACCAGGGCGAACTTGAACGTCACCAGGCCCGACGCGTCGTTCATCAACGCCTCGCCCTGGAGCATGTGCATCAAAGGTGCGGGCAGACGGTCACGGGCAATCGCCGACACCGCCACCGCGTCGGTCGGCGACAGCACCGCGGCCAGGGCAAAGGCCACCGGCAACGGGATACTCGGCAGCAGCCAATGAATGAAATAACCGGCGCCCACCACCGTGAATAACACCAGCCCCACCGCCAGCGTCAGGATCGGCCCACGCAGGCGCCATAACTCGCGCTTGGGCATGCGCCAGCCGTCGGAGAACAGCAGCGGTGGCAAGAAGAGAAACAGGAACAGCTCAGGATCGAGGGCCACGTGCAGGCCCAGGGACGGCCAGGCCAGCAAGGCACCGGCGCCGATCTGCACCAGGGGCAACGGCAGCGGGATCAACCGTCCGATCAGGCGCGACACGCCCACCAACATCAACAGGATCAGGACGGTATAGGCGCTTTGCATAACGGACTTCCAATGACAGCCATACACATCTGCGGCAACAGCTGGCCGGTGAAGTACCATATTAACTGCCAAGGTGAACCACCGCCTTTGCACATTGGTCGCACCTCAGCAGCGTCAATGCGCAGTCGCCCCTTGGCCCCTCCCAACCTCCACGCGGCAGGAGCGACCGGCGACTATCCGAAGCTAAACAGCTCGCTCAGCAGCATTGAGGGTCGAACGACCCGAGACAACATCGACGCCGTCTCCCTCATTGTCGCTATCTTCCCCGATCTGTTCGGCCGTCGACACTTCGACCAAGGGCAACATTCCCTGCAGCTCATCCGGATGAGCGGGACCGGCGGATAGCCTGTCCAACGCGGCGGAGGCCTTGTCCGCCAACGGCTGGGTCATCACTCCCGTTGTCACCCAGGCGGCGAGCACCGGGGCCATCGTGGCCGTAACCGTCGCCTTGCCAGCCGCCGCAACACCCGCAGGCGAAATCCCGGCGCTCCTGGCTGCGTTGACAGCGGCGGTCTGGGCCATGCCGATCGCAGTAATACCGCCGGCCAACGCTCCGAGACTACTGACCAAGCCTGTCGGCGTAACCAAGGCTTGCAGCGATTTGCTGCCATCGCGCATCACGTCCAGCGGCAGGCTGCCGACCCGCTTCGCAATGCCCAACGCAGCACTCCCTACGCCATAATTCTTGAGGTCCTTGTAACGCTGATGCCAGTCTTGACGCCCCAACAGGTATTCCGGGCCAATCCGGTGTTTCGATTTATCGATGGAATGTTGCAGGTCATAGGCGGCCATGCCTGAAAGCGGAGAACCGACGGCAGCTATCACCGAATCCACCTTGCTGCCCGTTTGCGCATCGACGGTCTTCGTCACGACGGGTTGGATGACCGTGCGCAACACGTTTCGCGCGGAGAAGGTCTGGAAAGTCAGGCTGCCTTCGATAGCCTGGGTCGTCAGGCTCGGCTTCACCGCCTGGGCGGCTTCCTGCATGACCGGCTCCAGATCGGCATTTTCGGCCGCCAGCCACTGGGTGTCGCTGGTGGCGCGCTTGATCAGGCCATTGCCAACCGTGTCGGCGGCGCTGCTGACTAGGCCGGCAATCGCCGACAGCGCCAACGGCGCGGTAATCGAGCCATTGCCGGTCACCGCCGGGGCGAAGTCCAGCGCAATGGACGCCGCGCCGAAGGGAACCGAACGAACGAATCCAACAGTGTCATGGGACGCGCGATCCAGCCGCGAGCCTTTGGTCAGCACGGCGTCGACGCTTTCCGCGGTTTCCCCGTCATTGGCCAAGGTACGCGAACGATCGTCGATCAGTGCTTCGAAGGCCTGGCGATTGGCACCGTTTATATGCGGCTCGAATACCCGGGTGAGCTGGGCCTTGATTGCACCAGTCCGATTTGCCAGGTCCTGTTCAGCCGTGACAGGGCCGATCGGGACGGATGCAGCGGTCCCGGTGGTCGATGTTGTTGAATGGGCCGGAAGTGTTTCTTCAGCTTGATGCGTCAGTGGATGGGGCGGTGTCAGAGAGATGGAATCCATGGGCGGGTCTCCTGTGCGTAAAATCTTGGGTTTACTTGCGCTGTGTGGTCACTTCTTTCCTGTCGGTTCCGCCTCGTCCGATCCGTCGCGACAGTCAAGGCACTGAAAGGAACGACGTGGCATAATCGTCCGCTGATTTTCAGGACGATACCGGGAACGTTTTGGGGGAGCATTCATGCCCAAGGAAAACAAGCACTTACAGCTTTTCGGCATCAAAGCCTGTGACACGATGAAAAAGGCGCGCACCTGGCTCGATGATCACGCGGTGCGCTATGACTTTCACGATTACAAAACTGCCGGCATCGACCGTGAGCACCTGACCCAATGGTGCAACGAGCATGGCTGGCAGGTGGTGTTGAACCGTGCCGGTACGACCTTTCGCAAACTCGACGACGAACGCAAAGCCGATCTCGACCAGACGAAAGCCATCGAACTGATGCTCGCCCAACCCTCGATGATCAAGCGCCCGGTGCTTGACCTCGGTGACCGAACCCTGATTGGCTTCAAGCCAGATATTTATGCGGCAGAGATCAAGTAAGCCTGCCCAGTCCATTTTGTAGAGGTAATTTCATGTCCACTACCCTGTTCAGCCTGGCCTTCGGCGTCGGCACCCAAAACCGTGAAGGCGCCTGGCTGGAGGTGTTCTACGCACAGCCGCTGCTCAAGCCGTCGGCTGAGATCGTTGCCGCTATCGCGCCGATCCTTGGCTACAGCGAAGGCAACCAGGCCATCACCTTCACCACCGCCCAGGCCTCGCAACTGGCCGAAGCCCTCAAGGGCGTCGATGCCGCGCAAGCCGCTCTACTGACCCGCCTGGCTGAAAGTCACAAGCCGCTGGTCGCCACCCTGCTGGCCGAAGACGCCCAACTGAGCTCCACCCCTGAGGCCTACCTCAAGCTGCACCTGCTGTCCCATCGCCTGGTCAAGCCCCACGGCCTGAACCTGGCCGGCATTTTCCCACTGCTGCCGAACGTGGCCTGGACCAGCCAGGGCGCGATCGACCTGAGCGAACTGGCCGAGCACCAGCTCGAAGCCCGCCTGCGTGGCGAGTTGCTGGAAGTGTTCTCCGTGGACAAGTTCCCGAAAATGACCGACTACGTGGTTCCGGCCGGTGTGCGTATCGCCGATGCCGCGCGGGTCCGCCTGGGCGCCTACGTGGGCGAAGGCACCACCGTGATGCACGAAGGTTTCGTCAACTTCAACGCCGGCACCGAAGGCCCGGGCATGATCGAAGGCCGAGTCTCGGCGGGCGTATTCGTCGGCAAGGGTTCGGACCTGGGCGGCGGTTGCTCGACCATGGGCACCCTGTCGGGCGGCGGCAACATCGTGATCAAGGTTGGCGAAGGCTGCCTGATCGGCGCCAACGCCGGCATCGGTATCCCGCTGGGCGACCGCAACACCGTGGAGTCGGGCCTGTATGTGACCGCCGGCACCAAAGTGAAGCTGCTGGACGAAAACAACCAACTGGTCAAAGTGGTCAAGGCCCGCGACCTGGCCGGCCAGCCTGACCTGTTGTTCCGCCGCAACTCCGAGACCGGCGCGGTGGAATGCAAGACGCACAAGTCGGCCATCGAGCTGAACGAAGCGCTGCACGCTCACAACTAAGCTTCACACCACCACCTGTGGGAGCGGGCTTTTTTGTGGGAGCCGAGCTTGCTCGCGATGGCAGCGACACGGTTTTACTGCAAGACCGCGTCATCGTTCATCGCGAGCAAGCTCGGCTCCCACAAAAAAAAGCCCGCCCTCACGGGGGCCGGCGTCATTCCAGCAGGGCCCGAAAGCATGTTGATCCAATCCCCCTGGCGTGCCGATTTCCCGGCCATCGCCGCCCTGCAACGGCAAGGCCAGACCTATCTGGACAGCGCCGCCACCACGCAAAAGCCCCAAGCCCTGCTGGACGCCCTGACGCACTACTACGCCAACGGCGCGGCCAACGTGCACCGTGCGCAACATTTGCCGGGCGCCCATGCCACCCAGGCGTTCGAGGACAGCCGTCTCAAGGTCTCGCAATGGCTCAATGCCGGAAACTGCGGGCAAATCGTCTTCACCCACGGCGCCACTTCGGCGCTGAACCTGCTGGCCTATGGGCTGGAACATCTATTCAACCCGGGCGATGAGATCGTCATCAGCGCCCTGGAACACCACGCCAACCTGCTGCCGTGGCAGCAACTGGCCGAGCGCCGTTCGTTGACCCTGGTGGTGTTGCCACTGGATGCCGACGGCGTGATCGATGCAGGCGCCGCCGCCGAGCTGATCGGCCCGCGTACGCGCTTGCTGGCAGTGAGCCAGTTATCCAATGTGCTGGGGGCCTGGCAGCCCGTGCCGGCGCTGCTGGCCCTGGCCAAGGCCCAAAGCGCGCTAACGGTAATCGACGGTGCCCAAGGCGTGGTCCACGGCCGCCACGACGTGGAGGCGCTGGGCTGCGACTTTTACGTGTTTTCCAGCCACAAACTCTACGGCCCCGACGGGCTGGGTGTGCTGTTTGGCCGTACCGAAGCCCTCGGCCACCTGCGCCATTGGCAGTTCGGCGGCGAAATGGTGCAACAGGCCGATTACCACAGCGCCACCTTCCGGCCAGCGCCGTTGGGCTTCGAAGCCGGCACGCCGCCGATTGCCAGCGTGATCGGGTTGGGCGCAACTCTGGATTACCTGTCCGACCTCGACCCGCAGGCGGTCATCGACCATGAGGCGGCGTTGCATGACTACCTGTTCCATGGCCTGTTGGCCCGCAACGGCGTGCGCCTGGTGGGCAACCCGCGCCTGGCCCTGGTCAGCTTCGTGGTCGAAGGCATCCACAACGCCGACCTGGCGCACCTGCTGACCGAGCAAGGCATCGCCGTGCGCGCCGGGCATCACTGCGCGATGCCGTTGTTCAAGCACTTGAAGCTGTCCGGGGCGATTCGGGTGTCGCTGGCGCTGTACAACGACTCTGCCGACCTCGAACGGTTCTTCGAGGCCTTGGACCAGGCCTTGGAGATGCTCCGATGAACCTGCCTGCCGATGCCGTCGCCGCGCTGCAGATTTTCCAGGACGCCTCCGGCTGGGAACAACGCGCCCGATTGCTGATGCAATGGGGCGAACGCCTGCCGCCCCTGAGCGACGAGGACAAGTGCGAAGCCAACCTCGTCCACGGCTGTGAAAGCCAGGTGTGGTTGGTGGGTCGCTTGCATGACGGGCACTGGAAGTTTTCCGCCAGCAGCGATGCGCGGTTGATCCGTGGGTTGGTGGCGTTGCTGCTGGCGCGGGTCAACGGATTGTCCGCTGACGAGTTGCAGCAGGTGGATTTGCCGGATTGGTTCAATCAGTTGGGATTGTCGCGGCAGCTGTCACCGTCGCGTAGCAATGGCTTGAATGCGGTGTTGCAGCGGATGTTTGAGTTGACTGAATAATCGCCATCGCGAGCAAGCTCGCTCCCACAGAGGATTTGTGTCGTACACAAAATTTGTGTTCCATGAGATCCAATGTGGGAGCGAGCTTGCTCGCGATGAGGCCATCTGCCCCACCCTCAAACCTGAGGCTTGGCCCTATCCGCCGGCCGCCGCACACCCGCCACGATCTTATCCACAGCCTTGGTCGCCGCGACCATGCCGAACGTCGCCGTGACCATCATCACCGCGCCGAACCCACCGGCGCAGTCGAGCTTGACGCCGTCGCCGACAAAACTCTTCTGCAGGCAAATGCTGCCGTCCGGCTTCGGATAGCGCAGCTGTTCGCTGGAGAACACGCAAGGCACGCTGTAGTGACGGGTCACGGTGCGGGAGAAGCCGTAGTCCCGGCGCAGAGTGGAGCGCACCTTAGAGGCCAGCGGATCGTTGAACGTACGGTTGAGGTCGCAGACCTGGATCAGCGTCGGGTCGATCTGCCCGCCCGCACCGCCGGTGGTGATGATCTGGATCTTGCGGCGCTTGCACCAGGCGATCAGCGCAGCCTTGGCGTTGACGCTGTCGATGCAGTCGATCACGCAGTCGATGTTCGGCGTGATGTACTCGGCCATGGTGTCGCGGGTGACGAAGTCGGCCACCGCGTGCACGGTGCAGTCGGGGTTGATCCCCCGCAGCCGCTCGGCCATCACCTCGACCTTGGGCTTGCCGACGGTGCTGTCCAGGGCGTGCAACTGACGGTTGGCGTTGCTGACGCAGACATCATCCAGGTCGAACAGCGAAATCTCGCCCACGCCGCAACGGGCAATGGCTTCCGCCGCCCAGGAACCGACACCGCCGACGCCGACAATCGCCACATGGGCCGCCCGCAGGCGCTCCAGGCCTTCGATGCCATACAAACGGGCGATGCCGGCAAACCGTGGATCTTCTGTACTCATGACCATTACCCCAAAAACCGGCGCGCATTATAGGGCTTTGCCGCGGCAATTCGAGCCGATCGCGAAATGAATCCGACCAATTTCCCCTTGTGGGAGCGAGCTTGCTCGCGATGGCGTCAGCCCAGTCAATAGAGTATCGACTGATCCACCGCCATCGCGAGCAAGCGCGCTCCCACAGGATTTGTGTTCCAACTGACCAGCACCAGGGCCCATGGTGGTCGTTTTGCTATAAGATAACCGCCATTTTGTAAGCCTCGACCGAATACAATTCAACGGTCGCACTCAGGACCTGTGGGAGCGGGCTTGCTCGCGAAGGCGTCATCACTGACGCTAAAAGCTTCGCGAGCAAGCCCGCGCCCACATGGACTGTGATCTCCTTTCCAGCTTTCCGGAGTTTTCCATGACGGCCCACGCCGACCTCTCGCCGACCCTGCAACTCGCCTGCGACCTGATCCGCCGTCCGTCGGTGACGCCGGTGGATGCCGATTGCCAGAAATTGATGATGCAGCGCCTGGGCAACGCGGGCTTTACGCTCGAGCCGATGCGCATCGAGGATGTGGATAACTTCTGGGCCAGCCATGGCAAGCAGGACGGCCCGGTGCTGTGCTTCGCCGGGCACACCGACGTGGTGCCGACCGGCCCGGTGCAGGCCTGGCAGCTCGACCCGTTCGATGCGGTCATTGATGAGCAAGGCATGCTCTGTGGCCGTGGCGCAGCAGACATGAAAGGCAGCCTGGCGGCAATGGTGGTGGCGGCCGAACGGTTCGTCGCCGATTACCCGGACCACAAAGGTTCGCTGACCTTCCTGATCACCAGCGATGAAGAAGGCCCGGCCCACCACGGCACCAAAGCCGTGGTCGAACGCCTCAAGGCCCGCCAGGAGCGACTGGACTGGTGCATCGTCGGCGAACCGTCGAGCACCACCTTGGTGGGCGATGTGGTCAAGAACGGCCGTCGTGGTTCCCTCGGCGCCAAACTGACCGTGCGCGGCAAGCAAGGCCACGTGGCTTATCCACACCTGGCGAAGAACCCGATCCACCTTGCCGCGCCCGCCTTGGCTGAATTGGCCGCCGAGCATTGGGACCACGGCAACGACTTCTTCCCGCCGACCAGCTTCCAGATCTCCAACCTCAATTCCGGCACCGGCGCCACCAACGTGATCCCGGGTGACTTGGAGGCGGTGTTCAATTTCCGCTTCTCCACCGAGTCCACTGTCGAAGGCCTGCAACAGCGCGTCGCCGACATCCTCGACAAGCATCAACTGGACTGGCACATCGACTGGGCCTTGTCCGGCCTGCCGTTCCTCACCGAGCCGGGTGCACTGCTCGATGCGGTGTCGTCGAGCATCCGGGACGTCACCGGGCGCGAGACCCAGGCGTCCACCAGCGGCGGCACCTCCGATGGTCGCTTCATCGCCACCATGGGCACGCAAGTCGTGGAACTGGGGCCGGTCAACGCGACCATCCACCAGGTCAACGAGCGCGTGCTGGCGGCCGATCTCGACGTGCTGACCGAGATCTACTACAAGACGCTGATCAAGTTGCTCGCCTGATGCTTGCCTGCCCGATCTGCAGTGAACCGCTGAACGCGGTGGACAACGGCGTGGTGTGCCCGGCCGGCCATCGCTTCGACCGCGCGCGCCAGGGTTACCTGAACCTGCTGCCGGTGCAGCACAAGAACAGCCGCGACCCCGGCGACAACCAGGCCATGGTCGAGGCCCGCCGCGATTTTCTCAACGCCGGGCACTACGCCCCGGTCGCCCGGCGCCTGGCGGAACTGGCCGCCGAACGCGCGCCTGGGCGCTGGCTGGACATCGGCTGTGGCGAGGGCTACTACACCGCGCAGATCGCTGAGGCGTTGCCCCATGCCGATGGCTACGCCTTGGACATTTCCCGCGAGGCGGTCAAGCGCGCCTGCAAACGCAACCCGCAGTTGACCTGGTTGATCGCCAGCATGGCGCGGGTGCCGTTGGCGGACGGTTGCTGCCAGTTCCTGGCCAGCGTGTTCAGCCCGCTGGACTGGCAGGAGGCCAAGCGCCTGCTCAGCCCCGGCGGCGGCCTGATGAAAGTCGGCCCCACCGCCGGCCACCTGATGGAGTTGCGCGAGCGCCTGTATGACGAAGTGCGCGAATACACCGACGACAAGCACCTGGCCCTGGTGCCGTCGGGCATGGTGCTGGATCACAGCGAAACCCTCGAATTCAAGCTGACCCTCGACAACGGCCAGGACCGCGCCAACCTGCTGGCCATGACGCCCCACGGCTGGCGCGCCAGCGCCGAACGCCGCGCCAGCGTGATCGAGCAGGCCGAGCCGTTCGAGGTCACGGTGTCGATGCGCTACGATTATTTCGTTCTTCAATAACCTTTTTTGATTCCGGGCCCCGGGCAACCGTTCGGGGCCAGTTAAATCCGCGAATGGATTTTTCAAGACCGCAGCGAGGACATCCATGCGCCAACCCGATATCGAGATTTACCTCAAAGACGCCGACGTCGACCACAAGGCCATCGCCGCCTGGCTCGGCCAAGCCCTGGGCCCGTGCAGCGACTGGGTACAGAAAGGCCAGACCTACAAGTGCAAGGCCGGCAGCATCCCGGTGACCTGGCTGCCAAAAGCCGTGGGCAAATGGAACAGCCTGTACCTGGAAAGCGACCAGACCCCGTGGGAAGACGACATCGCCTGCGCCCGCGCCGCCTTCGCCGCACTGAACGTCGAAGTGCGCTGCGCGCCTGGGTCGTGGGTGGAGGAAGAAGGGGAAGAATCGGCGGATCGCTGGATTCGCATCAGCGCCGATGGGGAAGAGGAGATTACCTGGAAGACAGCGTGACACCCGTCTCAGGTCCAGACTAGATCCAAATGTGGGGGCACTGTGGGAGCAAAGCTTGCTCGCGATGGCTGAAGTACATTCAACATTGATGCAAGCTGACCTATCACTATCGCGAGCAAGCTTTGCTCCCACAGGGATCTATCTGGGCTTCAGGCGTGGGGTTACAACCCCACCACATCCTCAGCCTGCAAGCCCTTCTGCCCTTCCACCACCGCGTACTCGACCTGCTGGCCTTCGGTCAGTGAACGGTGGCCTTCGCCACGGATGGCGCGGTAATGCACGAACACATCCGCCCCACCTTCACGCTGGATGAAGCCGTAGCCTTTGGCGTCGTTGAACCACTTCACACTGCCGGTTTCCCGTGCTGCCATGATGCTCACTCCCATTTTTATTTTTAAGTCGGCTTTTCGAGGGAAAGCCGTACGAACGTTAGCTGCCGTCCAGCCGTCCATAAGGGAGGCCGTGGCAGTCACTGGCCGAGTATATGACAGACACAAAAACTCTCAACTGACTTTACTTCGCCGCTTTTTTGCCGATTTTCGACGAATCCGGCACACTAGCGGCCGCTTGATCTTATCCACTCATGCAGAAGCCGTATGACCCGCTCCCCGTTCCGCCGTCTTGTGTTTGGCACCCTGCGCCGACTGTTGTACCTCTGGGTTCGCTCCGAGACCATCAACCAGTCGTCCTTTACCCTCAACCTCGACCGCAGTCGTCCGGTGTTCTACGTCCTGCAAGATCCTTCGCTCACCGACCTGGCGGTGCTCGATACCGAATGCACCAAGGCCGGCCTGCCCCGTCCGGTATTGCCGGTGTCCGTGGGCAACCTGCTGGAGCCGGCGGCGTTTTTCTACCTGACGCCGGCGCCGGACTGGATCGGGCGACAGGACAAGCGCGGCGCGCCGCCCACCCTGACGCGACTGGTCGACGCCCTGACCCACAATGCCGCCGAAGACGCCCAGATCATCCCGGTCAGCGTGTTCTGGGGGCAGTCGCCCGACAGCGAATCCAGCCCCTGGAAGCTGTTGTTCGCCGACAGCTGGGCCGTCACCGGGCGCTTGCGTCGCCTGTTGAGCATCATGATTCTGGGGCGCAAGACTCGCGTGCAATTCTCCGCACCAATCCACCTGCGCGAACTGATCGAACACGACAAGGGCCACGAACGCACCGTGCGCATGGCCCAGCGAATCCTGCGGGTGCACTTCCGCAATCTGAAAGCGGCGGTCATCGGCCCGGACATTTCCCACCGACGCAACCTGGTCAAGGGCTTGTTGAACCAGCCGCTGGTCAAGCAAGCGATTGCCGAGGAAGCCGAGCGGGAAAAGATCTCCCCGGAAAAAGCCAAGGCCCAGGCCCTGCGCTACGGCAACGAGATCGCCTCGGACTACACCTACACCGCGATCCGTTTCCTGGAAGTGGTGCTGAGCTGGTTCTGGAACAAAATCTACGACGGCATCAAGGTCAACCACATCGAAGGCGTGCAGAACGTCGCCCAGGGCCACGAAGTCATCTACGTGCCGTGCCACCGCAGCCACATCGACTACCTGCTGCTGTCGTACCTGCTGTTTCGCAACGGCCTGACGCCACCGCACATCGCCGCCGGCATCAACCTCAACATGCCGGTGATTGGCGGCCTGTTGCGCCGCGGTGGGGCGTTTTTCATGCGCCGCACCTTCAAGGGCAACCCGCTCTACACCGCCGTGTTCAATGAATACCTGCACACACTGTTCACCAAAGGCTTTCCGGTGGAGTACTTCGTCGAGGGCGGTCGCTCGCGCACCGGACGCATGCTGCAACCCAAGACCGGCATGCTCGCCATCACCTTGCGCAGTTTCCTGCGTTCCTCGCGCATGCCCATCGTCTTCGTGCCGGTGTACATCGGTTATGAGCGGGTGCTGGAAGGCCGCACCTACCTGGGCGAGCTGCGCGGGGCCAGCAAGAAGAAAGAATCGATCTTCGACATTTTCAAGGTCATCGGCGCCCTCAAGCAGCGCTTCGGCCAGGTGGCGGTGAACTTCGGCGAGCCGATCAAACTGGCGGAATTCCTCGACAGCGAACAGCCCGGTTGGCGCCAACAGGAATTGGGCCCGCAATTCAAACCGGCCTGGCTCAACGCGACCACCCATCGCCTCGGCGAGCGCGTGGCCCGGCACCTGAACGAAGCCGCGGCCATCAACCCGGTCAACCTCGTCGCCCTGGCGCTGCTGTCCACCAGCCGCCTGGCCCTGGACGACCGCGCCATGGCGCGGGTGCTGGACCTGTACCTGGCGTTGCTGCGCAAAGTCCCGTACTCGCCCCACACCACCCTGCCCGAAGGCGATGGCCAAGCGCTGATCGAACACGTGAAGGGCATGGACCTGCTGTCGGAACAGAGCGATGCCTTGGGCAAGATTCTGTACCTGGACGAGCAGAACGCGGTGCTGATGACCTACTACCGCAACAACGTACTGCACATCTTCGCCCTGCCGGCGTTGCTGGCGAGCTTCTTCCAGAGCAGCTCGCGCATGAGCCGCGAACAGATCCTGCGCTACACCCACGCGTTGTACCCGTACCTGCAATCGGAGTTGTTCATTCGCTGGTCGCTGGAAGAACTGGACGGCGTGGTCGACCAGTGGCTCGAAGCATTCGTCGAACAAGGCCTGCTGCGTTTCGAAAACGACCTGTACCTGCGGCCGGCGCCGAGTTCGCGGCACTTCGTGCTGCTGACCCTGCTGTCGAAGAGCATTGCCCAGACCTTGCAGCGCTTCTACATGACCGTCTCGCTGCTGCTCAACAGCGGTCAGAACACCATCAGCGCCGAAGAACTGGAAGACCTCTGCACCGTCATGGCCCAGCGCCTGTCGATCCTGCATGGCCTGAATGCGCCGGAATTCTTCGATAAGAGCCTGTTCCGCCACTTCATCCAGACGATGCTGGA
The DNA here is from genome assembly GCF_057655955.1 of Pseudomonas sp. Soil_N_39. Taxonomy (NCBI): domain Bacteria; kingdom Pseudomonadati; phylum Pseudomonadota; class Gammaproteobacteria; order Pseudomonadales; family Pseudomonadaceae; genus Pseudomonas; species Pseudomonas sp. Soil_N_39. The sequence continues at coordinate 207,206 of NZ_JBDGLI010000010.1, read as the reverse complement.
CCTGGATGTGCTGCGCCGCGACGAGGCCGGAAAACTCAGCTACCACGAGCTCCTGGGCGAACTGGCCGAAGGCGCGGCCAAGCGGGTGCTGCCGGCGGAAATTCGCCTGTCGATTCGCCAGGTGGCGTTGCATCGCAGTGAAGATGCGGCGGAGGTCGCCGTCAGCCCGGACATTTGACCTTGGCCGATCACTCACCGTGAACAGGGAACGGTTCCGGTGGGTGGATGGGTGAATCGCCAGGCGTACTCCGACGCTGCGCAGAGGCTAAGGCGACGTCAAACGAAGAAAAGACCTACAGAGAACTTTGGAGCAGGCCTCTAGGATGGGCCCACGTCAATGTCGACGTATTGAAAAGGAATTCAACATGAACATCATCACCCTCACCCTGCAACTGCCCGAAGGCTATGAACTTCCGGAAGCCGGCCGTGCCGAAATCAGTGTTCGAAATGCCGACGGTATGCAGATCAGCAGCAGCGGCGGCCAGGGCTCCAACATGGCGCCAAGGGGGCCACTCCAGCAGCCTTGGCAGTATCGCTTCCAGATCAGTGCCGAGACGGCGTCCGTAGGCGAGAAACTCTCGGTAAAGGCGCAAATGTACCGAGGCGATACCGCTCTTTTCCTTGATACCGAACAGACTTTCACCTGGGATGGCGGCGATCAACACGTTGACATCCCCCTGAGCCTGGCGCCAGCATCGCTGGCTGAAACTGTTCAAGCCCCCGCGTTCGATTCCTGAGCCGCGACGTTACGCCGCGATGCTTGAACACAAACCCGCTAAATGCTCATTGACGCCCGCGTGTGGCTGGCGTCAATGAGCCAGGTACTTTCCCATGAAAAAACTCGCTCTGCTTGCATCCATGGCCTTACTGGCCGCTTGCCAATCGGCAACCCCACCCTCCGCGTCCCTCGACGGCGAAGTCTTCTACCTGCAACGCATCGCCCTGCCGCCCAACGCCACCTTGAGCGTGAGCCTGCAGGACGTTTCCATGGCCGACGCCCCTGCGGTAGTGCTCGATGAGCAGAGCGGCCCGGTCAAAGGCCAGGTCCCGCTGCCGTTCCACCTCAGTTATGATCCCGCCCAGGTCAAGCCCGGCCATCGTTATGCCGTGAGCGCCCGCATCGAAGTGGACGGCCAGTTGATGTTCATCACCACTGAACAGCACGCCGTGCAACTCGATGGCAAGGATCCGCAGCCGTTGAAGATCCGCGTCAACGCCGCACGCTGATTCTGTTTTCCACTTTTTTCAAGGACGCCATCATGCTCCGCTCTACCCTCCGTTTCACCGGCCTGTGCGCGGGCCTGTTGATCTGCGCCAATGCCATGGCCCTGTCCCTGGGCGACCTGTCGCAACAAGATGCCACCGGTGGCCTCAAGGACGCCTTGACCCAAGGTGCGCAGGTGGCGGTCAAGCAACTGGGTACACCCGGCGGCTTCAGCAACAACCCGGAGGTGAAGATCGAGCTGCCAGGCAAGCTGGGCAAAGTCGCCAGCAAGATGAAGGCCTTCGGCATGGGTGAGCAGGTCGATCAGCTGGAAACCAGCATGAACCAGGCTGCTGAAGCCGCCGTGGTCCAGGCCCAGCCGATTCTGGTCAATGCCGTGAAGAACATGAGCGTGAGCGATGCCAAGGGCATCCTCAGCGGCGGCAACGACTCGGCCACTCAATACCTGAACAAGAGCAGCCGCGAGCAGATCCGCGCCAAGTTTCTGCCCATCGTCAAGCAAGCCACCGACAAGGTCGGCCTGGCCCAGAAATACAATGCCTTCGCCGGCCAGGCCGCGACGTTCGGCGTGCTGGACGCCAAGAGCGCCAACATCGAAAACTACGTGACCGAGCAGGCGCTGGACGGGTTGTTCGAGATGATCGGCAAGCAGGAAGCCACCATTCGCCAGAACCCGGCGGCTGCGGCGACCAGTTTGGCGAAGAAGGTTTTCGGCACCCTCTGAGTTAAGGATCGTTCCCACGCTCCGCGTGGGAACGATCCTCATAAAAACTGTGGGAGCGAGCTTGCTCGCGATGGCTGTATCAGCTTCAACATCTTTGTTGACTGTTACACCGCTATCGCGAGCAAGCTCGCTCCCACATTGGATCGGTGATGGTCGCTGGATCGACTCAGGTTTTCTTGACCCTGAACCACGCCGCATACAACGCCGGCAGGAACAACAGCGTCAACGCCGTGGCCACGATCAAGCCGCCCATGATCGCCACAGCCATAGGGCCAAAGAACAAGCTGCGCGACAGCGGGATCATCGCCAGCACCGCGGCCAATGCGGTGAGCACAATCGGGCGGAAGCGCCGAACCGTGGCTTCGATGATCGCCTGCCAAGGCGCCAGCCCGGCCTTGATGTCCTGTTCGATCTGGTCCACCAGGATCACCGAGTTGCGCATGATCATCCCCGACAGCGCGATGGTACCGAGCATGGCGACAAAACCGAACGGCTGACGGAACACGAGCAGGAACAGCGTGACGCCGATCAACCCCAGGGGCGCGGTGAGGAACACCATGGCCGTGCGGGAGAAACTGCGCAGTTGCAGCATCAGCAACGTCAGCACCACCACGATGAACAACGGCACGCCGGCATTCACCGATTTCTGGCCGCGGGCCGAATCCTCCACCGTACCGCCCACTTCCAGCAGGTAACCGTCCGGCAGTTCGGCACGAATCGGCTCCAGGGTCGGGAAAATCTGCTGCACCAGGGTCGCCGGCTGTTCCTTGCCGTAGATATCGGCCCGTACGGTCACGCTCGGCAGACGGTTGCGGTGCCAGATCACGCCCTCTTCGAAGCCGTACTCCAAGGTCGCGATCTGCGACAGGGCCACGCTCTTGCCGTTGTCGGTCGGCACCGCCAGGCTCGGCAGCAACGACAGCTCGGTGCGCTCATGCACCGTACCGCGCAGCAGGATTTCGATCAGTTCGTTGTCCTCCCGGTACTGGCTGACGCTGGAGCCGGTGAGAGAGCTGCGCAGGAAACTCGCCAGGTGGGTGGTGCTGACGCCCAGGGCCCGGGCGCGGTCCTGGTCGACGTTCAGGTACACCACCTTGCTCGGCTCTTCCCAGTCCAGGTGAACATTGACCACGTAGGGGTTTTCGCGAACTTTCGTCGCCACTTTCCGCGCCAGGGCCCGGACTTCTTCGATGTGCTCACCCGTGACGCGGAACTGCACCGGGTAGCCGACCGGCGGGCCGTTTTCCAGGCGAGTGACCCTCGAGCGCAAGGTCGGGAATTGTTCGTTCAGGGTCGCGATCAACCAACTGCGCAAAGGCTCACGGTCTTCGATGGTCTTGGCCAGCACCACGAACTGGGCGAAGCTGGAGGCCGGCAGTTGTTGGTCCAGCGGCAGGTAGAAGCGCGGTGAACCGGTGCCGACGTAGGCCACATAGTTGTCGATGCCGGCATGGTCCTTGAGCAGCGCTTCCAGGCGCTTGACCTGCTCGGCGGTGTTGCTCAGGGATGCGCCTTCCTGCAGTTTCAGGTCGACCATCAGCTCCAGCCGCCCCGATGCCGGGAAGAACTGCTGCGGCACGAACCGGAACAACACCACAGAGCCGACGAACAACAGCACGGTCAGCAGGATGACGGTTTTGCGCCGACGCACGCACCACTCCACCATCCGCCGGACACGCTGGTAAAACGGCGTGCCGTAAGGGTCGGTCTGGCCGTCAGTCGTGCCATGTTTGGCCGCGTGAATTTTCGCCAGGTCCGGCAGGAGCTTTTCCCCCAGATACGGCACGAACACCACGGCGGCCACCCAGGAGGCGACCAGCGCCAGGGTCACGACCTGGAAAATCGAGCGGGTGTATTCGCCGGTGCCCGATTGCGCGGTGGCGATTGGCAGGAAGCCCGCCGCCGTAATCAACGTACCGGTGAGCATCGGGAATGCGGTGCTGGTCCAGGCGAAACTGGCGGCCTTGATCCGGTCATAGCCCTGCTCCATCTTGATCGCCATCATCTCCACCGCGATGATCGCGTCGTCCACCAGCAGCCCCAGGGCCAATACCAGCGCGCCGAGGGAAATCTTGTGCAGGCCGATCCCCAGGTAATACATGGCGGCGAACGTCATCGCCAGCACCAACGGGATCGCCAGGGCCACCACCATCCCGGTGCGTAGCCCCAGGGAGAAGAAGCTCACCAGCAATACGATCGTCAGCGCTTCCACCAGCACCTGGACAAACTCACCGACCCCGGTCTTCACCGCCGCCGGCTGGTCCGACACCTTGTGCAATTGCATGCCGGCCGGCAGGGTGTTCTGGATACGAGCAAAGTCGACCTCAAGGGCCTTGCCCAGAACCAGGATATCCCCGCCTTGCTTCATCGCCACGGCCAGACCGATGGCATCCTCGCCCATGAAGCGCATACGTGGCGCCGGCGGGTCGTTGAAACCACGGCGCACGTCCGCCAGGTCGCTGATACGGAACGTACGATCACCGACCCGGATCGGGAAACTGCGGATCTCTTCCACGGTCTGGAAATTCCCCGAAACCCGTAGCTGCAATCGCTCGCTGCCGGTTTCGAAGAAGCCTGCGGTGGAGACCGTGTTTTGCTCTTCAAGGGCCTGCTGGACAGCCGCCAAGGGCAGGCCAAGGGTCGCCAGCTTCACGTTTGACAGTTCGATCCAGATTTTCTCGTCCTGCAAACCGATCAGTTCGACCTTGCCCACGTCCTTGACCCGCTGCAGCTGGATCTGGATGCGATCGGCGTAGTCCTTGAGCACGGCGTAGTCGAACCCTTCGCCGGTCAGCGCGTAGATATTGCCGAAGGTGGTCCCGAATTCATCGTTGAAGAACGGGCCCTGTACATCCGGCGGCAAGGTGTGGCGGATATCGCCGATCTTCTTGCGCAGTTGGTACCACAGCTCGGGAATCTGTGCCGAATGCATGGAGTCGCGCGCCGCGAAAGTCACTTGGGATTCCCCCGGGCGGGAGAACGAAACGATCTTTTCGTAATCGCCGGTTTCCATCAGCTTCTTTTCGATACGCTCGGTGACTTGGCGCGACACTTCCTCGGCCGTCGCCCCCGGCCACACTGTTCGAATGACCATGGCCTTGAAGGTGAATGGCGGGTCTTCGCTCTGGCCAAGCTTGGTGTAGGAAAGCGCACCGACGATGGCCAGCAATAGCATCAGGAACAGTACGATCTGGCGGTTACGCAGCGCCCATTCGGAAAGATTGAAACCCATCGCGGATTACTCCTTGGCCGTCAGATTGACCACACGGTTGGAGCGATCCACCGGCCGTACCTGCTGGCCGTCGAGGAGGACATGCACGCCGGCCGCCACCACCCAGTCATCGGGGTTGAGGCCTTCGAGCACCGGCACGGTTTTTTCGCCGAAGGCGCCGACTCGCACCGGGACTTTTTTCACGGTGTTGTTGGCGTTGACCACCCAGACATAGGTGGCGCCATTTTCAGCCGTCAGGGCCGACAAGGGCACCGACAGCGGTACCGTGTCGGCAGTCTGGATAAACACCCGCGCGCTTTGGCCCAGCTCCGCCGGAACGCTGCCGGCCGTGAAGGCCACGCGAGCAGCAAAGGTACGGGACTTGGGGTCGGCAGCGGGCGACAGTTCGCGGATACGCCCGCTGAAACGCTGGTCGGGCTGGCTCCACAGTTCGACCGAGACCGGCTGGCCGATCTTGAACCGGCCAAAACCTTGCTCCGGCAGGCTGATCAGTACTTCACGCTCGCCGTCGGTGGCCAGGGTGAAGACGGTTTGCCCAGCCGAGACTACCTGCCCGACTTCCACCGAACGCCGGGCCACCACGCCATCCTGGGGCGCACGCAGCACCGAATAGCTGGCCTGGTTGTTGGCGACATCGAACTCGGCCTTGATCTGCTTGAGCCGTGCGGTGCCGGAGCGATAAAGGTTTTCGGCGTTGTCGTACTGGGAGCGGCTGACCATCTGCCGCTCCATCAAGGTTTTGTAGCGGTCACGTTCGGCACGAACCAGGTTCAGGTTGGCCTCGGCGGCGGCGACCTGGGCACGGGTCGCTTCCAGTTGCAGGCGCACATCTTCGGGATCGAGCTCGGCCAGCGGCTGATTGGCCTTGACCCGCTGGCCCTCTTCCACCAACCGTCGGCTCACTTTGCCGCCAATGCGAAAGGCCAGGTCGGGCTCGAAACGGGCCCGCACTTCGCCAGGATAACTGTCCATCGCCTGGGCCGAAGGCTCGGGCTTGACCACCATGGCGGGGCGCACGGCGACGGCCGCCGGCTCGTCATGACCGCACGCAGACAATAAAAAAGCCAGGGCGACTGGCATGGCGAGGGGCAGGGCATAGCGGAACATGGCGAGTGACCTTTCGCTAATGGTGCTTGGAATAATTATACTGGCGAGTATGTTATTAATAGCAAACTCACCAGTCCAGTATTAAAGCGAAGAAATGTCGAACAATCCTTCATCCACCAGCGGCCCTGGTCGCCCTAAGGACCTGGCCAAGCGCCAGGCCATTCTGGACGCGGCGAAACGTCTGTTCCTGAGCATGGGGTATGCCAATACCAGCATGGACGCCGTCGCCACCGAGGCGGGGGTTTCGAAGCTGACGGTCTACAGCCATTTCAACGACAAGGAGACGCTGTTTTCCGCTGCCGTGATGGCCAAATGTGAAGAACAGGTACCGTCGCTATTTTACGAATGGCCCGACGGCGCTCCGATCGAGCAGGTGCTGCTGAACATTGCCCGTGGGTTCAACCAACTGATCAACAGCGATGAATCGTTGAACCTGCATCGGCTGATCATGGCCTTGGGCAGCCAAGACCCGAAGCTGTCGACGATTTTCTACGAAGCTGGTCCGCTGCGGATGCTCTCAGGTATGGAGCGGCTGCTGACCAAGGTCAACCAGAACGGCGCCCTGAGCATCGACAAACCGCGCAATGCCGCCGAGCACTTTTTCTGCCTGATCAAGGGCGCGGCGAATTTCCGGTTGTTGACTGGCTGCGGCGCGGCCCCGGAACCCGAAGCCGCCGAGGCTCATGTGCAGGAAGTGGTGGGGTTGTTCATGCGGGCTTATCGGCCTTAGGCCAGCCACAGTTTTTTCTGACTGAGGTGGGCCTGTGGGAGCAAAGCTTGCTCGCGATGGCGGCGCTGCGATCTCTCAGAACACCGCGTCATCGTTCGTCGCGAGCAAGCTTTGCTCCCACAGATCATTCTTCTCCGACAAAACACCTTTTCCCACAGATCAGGGCTTGAGCGCTTTCTTCGGGTAGATGTCGTAGCGACTGGATTTGCCATCGAGCCCATGGCTCGGCTTCGGCCCTTCGATGCACGGTGCCTTGCGCGGACGCTTGACCACCACCCGATGCGTCGCCAGGGCCAGGGCTGCGGCGAGCAGTGCCGGAGCGTCCGGGTCATCGCCCACCAGGGGCCGGAACAGACGCATCTCCTTCTTCACCAGGGCGGTTTTCTCACGATGAGGGAACATCGGGTCGAGGTAGATCACCTGGGGCGGTTCGCCTTCCCAGTTGCGCATCACCTCGATGGAGTTGCCCTTGAGCAAACGCATGCGCGCCACGATCGGCGCCACCTCGAAGTCCTCTGCCCCACGGGCCAGGCCATCTTCCAGCAAGGCGCCAATCAGCGGCTGGCGCTCGATCAGGCTCATGTCGCAGCCCAGGCTGGCCAGCACAAAGGCATCCTTGCCCAACCCGGCCGTGGCATCCAGCACCCGCGGACGCACGCCTTGGGCAACGCCGACTGCCTTGGCGATCATCTGGCCACTGCCGCCGCCGTACAAGCGCCGATGAGCCGCGCCACCTTCGACGAAGTCCACGCGCACCGGCCCTGGCGCATCCGGGCCCAACTGCTGCAATTGCAACCCCTGCTCGCCGACCTGCAAGGCAAACTCGCCCTCGTCCACTTGCAAAGGCAGGCCAAGCCGCTCGGCCCAGTGCTCGGCCTGCGGTTGGAAGGCCGGGGCCAGGGCCTCGACATGGATACGGCAGGCCGCAGGTTGCTCACTCATGGAAACATGCTCAAAAAATTAAGGATCGGCAAAAACGGCCGATAACAACGGTGAACGGCATTTTGCCAGAGCTGAGCGTCGACCGAGAAAAATGTCAGACATTCAATCCACATCGATAGGCGTTATCTCCCCTTACGGCGATTACAGCCTGCGTAACACCCAAGCGCTGAGCGGCGTCAGTCACCTGTGGCAGGATTTTTTTGCCCGGGCCCTGGCCGATCAACTGGGTGATAACGCACCGGCGCCTGGCAGCTACCAGCCAGTGCCGCTCGATGAGGCCGTTGAACCGACCCTCGGCGCCGAGCTGCTGGCGCACATCGTCAGCCAGCGCACCTGCGAAGTAACCGAAACACCGGTCAAGCCGCCTGAGCCGCTGTTCCTGCCCATCGCCGAATTCGAACTCGACCTGCTGGACAAGCCCTTCCCGCCGTTCCCAGCGGAAGAGATTGCCGCCCAGCAAAAGCAGCAGACCTTCGAGAGCAACTGGGTTCGCCCACTCGTCCTCACCGCCGGCCAACCGCTGCCGGAACCCGGCCCAGCACCGCAACCGCGCCCATTGCACCTGCCAATCGCCGAGTTCGAACTCGACCTGCTGGACAAACCGTTTCCACCGTTCCCGGAAGAGGAATTGGTGGCACAGCAGAAACAACTGGACTTCGATACCCGCTGGGCACGTCCAATCGTGCTGCAGAACCTGCGCATCGCCGCCTGATACCAAATCAACGACAGATCCACCATGGCCCCACATCCAGATGAAAATGGTTGCGGTGTGCCTCGTTGTAATCCGGACTCAAGACCACACTGAACATATCGCAGGCGCCATCCCGGGCCTGGCGCAGAAAGCGCGCATTGGCATTGTCCTTGGGCCAGTCCCTCAGGACGCTGATCGTGCGCCCATCGGCCAGGCGGAACCCGGCGATGTCCAGCGCGCTGGCGGTGGCGTGCTGACTGCGCGCACCGCTCTCACGCCCGTACATGTTGCGGCAGGCGAAACTGCCAAGGTGATCGACCCGCGTCACTTTCTGCCCGTAGACCGCCATTGCCGCCGGCTGCAAACCATGGCGCTCGAACAGCGCGAACGCCACTGCCAGGGGGCAACTGGCGAGGAAACTGCTACTCAACGCCACCTCACCGCCCTGCACCCTCAACACGTTGGTCAACGGGCACGTCGTATTGGCGCCGCTGTCGGCCTGGCGAGCGGTACGCAGCCCCGAAGTGGCGAGGGCCTGATCGCACAGCTGCGGGTCGTTGCGCAGGGCCATGAGCTTGAAGCGGGTCAGCAGGTTGGGCGCAAGATTGACGTCCAACGGCGCCCATGGATTCCATTGGGGCGGCAGCGCCACCCAGCCGCGCCACACGCCCAGTACGGCAACGCCAATGAGCACTGCCACGACCGCAAGAACTTTCAAAAACCGCACGATGTTGCCTCGGGCATCAACCCTTGAATAATTGGTTGGCCTGCTTGAACGGCATCGAGCGGCGCGTGAAGGTGAACGTGCCCTGCTCCTGGATTTCCTCGGCGGCGCGGAAGAACTCGCCATACGCGGCCAGGGCCAGCGCCGATCCGACGCTGATGCGCTTGACGCCCAACTCGCTCAACTGCGCGACGGTCAGGTCCAGCGCCCCGGACATCAGCACGTTCACCGGTTTCGGCGCCACGGCCTGCACCACGGCGAGCACTTGCTCGGCGCTGCTCAGCCCCGGGGCGTACAACACGTCGGCGCCGGCATCCGCGAAGGCCTTCAGGCGGCGAAGGGTGTCGTCCAAGTCCGGATTGCCGTGCAGGAAGTTTTCCGCCCGGGCCGTCAGCAGGAAAGGATACGGCAAGCTGCGCACGGCCTCGGCGGCAGCCTTGACCCGCGCCACGGCGTGGTCGAAGCAATAGATCGGGCTGTCTTCGCGCCCCGTGGCATCCTCGATCGAGCCCCCCACCGCACCGGCCTCCGCTGCACGGAGCAAATTGCGCGCGCAGTCCTCGGGGGCATCGGCAAAACCGTTCTCCAGATCGACCGCCACTGGCAAGTCAGTGGCCGCCACAATCGCCCGTACGTTAGCCAGGGTGTCATCCAGGCCCAGGGCGCCATCGGGTCGGCCTAAGGAAAAGGCGTGCCCGGCGCTGGTGGTCGCCAAGGCTTCAAAACCAAGGCTGGCGAGCATCTTGGCCGAACCGGCATCCCACGGGTTGGGAATGACAAAAGCCCCTTCGCGTTCGTGCAAGGCTTTGAACGCCTGGGCTCGACGGATTTGCGCTTCCATGTTGTTCGCTCCTGAGCAGAGAGGGAGTGGGCCTCAGAGCAAACCCAGTTGCTCGGCGGCGGGCTCTCTATATAGCGCAGGCAGGGCCGGCAAGCCAGGCAATCGACTCATCAAACGCTCGTGAAAGCGTTGCGCGAGCCTGGCCGCCAGCCGGTTGTCGGCGGTGTGCAGGAAGATATACGGCGTGCGCCCTTCTTCGATCCACGCGGCGACTTTCTCCACCCACGGTGTCAGGAACGGCTCGTTGGCTTCCAGCACCGGATGGCCGATGAAGCGCACTTGCGGACATTGGGTGAATGCCGCAGGCCGAGGCGGCACACGGGGCTTTTTCGATTGGGCGTGAAGCACGGCAGGATCAGGGGAGGTACAACTGAACAAGGCCCGGGGGTCGAGGCAGATGCGTTCGACGCCGCGATCGAGCAACAGCCGATTGAGGCGTCGCTCGGCGTCGCCCTTGGCAAAGAACTCATCGTGACGCACCTCCACGGCCAGGGGGCGCTGCAAGGCGTCGATGAACCCTGCCAGTTCCGCTAACCGATTCGGGGTGAAGGCCTTGGACAGTTGCAGCCAGTACGGCGCGACGCGCTCGCCCAAGGGGCTGAGCAGTTGCAGGAAGGTTTCGGTGGCCGTCAAGCGTTCACGCAAGTCGCCATTGTGGCTGATGTCACCGGGGAACTTGGCGGTGAAGCGAAAGTGTTCGGGCATGATTTCGGCCCAGCGCTGGACCGTGGCCGCAGACGGGCTGGCATAGAACGTCGTATTGCCTTCCACGGCATTGAACACTTGGGAATAGAGATTGAGAAAGTCGGTGCTTTTGGCGTCTTGAGGATAGAGGTAATCGCGCCAGGCGTTTTCGCTCCAGGACGGACAGCCCAGGTAGTAAGGCAAGACCATCAGATGTAGAGATCGAGTCCCAGCACTTCCATATCCCAATCGACGAAACCGGCGGTGCTCAGGTAGCTCGCCAGGGCCGTGGCGACACTGCGACTCATCGCGCGGTGATAAAGCATGTCTTGCTGACGGGCGGGGAGATTGCTCAGGCGTTGCGCGGAGGCTTTGGCGGCGCGGGCAGCCAGTTGCTCTTCAGACGGAAATTCCAGTTCGCCATCGATGTCATCGAAGTTTTCCGGCTCGGTGGCTTTACCCGCACGAGGCCGACGCTTGATGGGGTAGGACTGGGATGAAACGCCGTCTATACGCATAACAGAATGCTCGGTATCAATGATGGCAATTTAGCGGCACTTTTGCAGCCGCGCAAATGCGCAAGTGATAACTAGAGCACATAAAGTCGAAAAGGTTTAAAAACGGGCTGAAAAAGTGACGACTGGCAATATTGGGTGTGACTTTTTGAGATGCGAATGACTTTTGCGAGGGAGGCAAACTATGCTGAGCGACAGACTTGGAAGCTTGGGGAAATGCCTTTGTGGCGAGGGGATTTATCCCCGCTGGGCGCGCAGCGCCCCCCGACATTGTTGTGTCAGCCACTGATCTGGCGAGTGCTGCGCACTCGAGCGGGGATAAATCCCCTCGCCACAATTGTGCTCACTTGAGAATGGGGTGAGGTTTTTACCGCTCGGATTTCGGCGTTGCGACCTTGTCCCGCAGGTACACCGGCTGCGCATCGTCCGCCGGGATGGCTTCGCCGCGTTCCCAGGCGAAGCGGGCCAGGGCCAGCAGGTCTTCGGCATGAGGCAGCATTGAGGCGTCCTGGCCGATGAGGCTGACACCGATGCGCTCGCCGTAACCCCAACCGGTACCAGCGCCGAACCAGTCACCGTCGGCCCCGCTTGGCAACGCCGCGGCCTCGGGTGGCAATACCGCCTCGGCACCCACCAGGCGCATCTCGCCGTCAGTTTCGCGATAGCAGCCCCAGTACACCTCGTCCATGCGCGCATCGATGGCTGCGGCGACCTGGCGGGCGCCCTGTTCGCGCAAGGCGCGCTGGGCCAGCACCGCCAGGTTCGACACCGGCAACACCGGCCGCTCCAAGGCAAATGCCAACCCCTGCACCACGCCGATGGCGATGCGCACCCCCGTAAACGCCCCCGGCCCGCGCCCGAAGGCAATCGCGTCCACCGCCTGCAAGGTCGTCCCGGCGTCGCTGAGCAGTTGCTGGATCATCGGCAACAGTTTCTGCGCATGCAGGCGCGGGATCACCTCGTAATGGCTCGTGACCTTGCCGTCGTGCAGCAAGGCGACGGAGCAAGCTTCAGTCGCGGTGTCCAGGGCCAGCAAGGTGCTCATCGATGTGTCCGTAAATCAGGTGGGGAAAAAAGTGCGCCAGTATAAACAACTACGGCCCGCAAGCGGGCCGTAGTTGATGCAGCTGATCAGACTTTTCAGCTCAGCGCTTCAAGCACCTTGCCGGTGATCGCATCGACCGAGCCGACGCCCGGGATGTGGCTGTACGTCGGCTTGCCGTGGGCAGCGGACAGATTCTGGTAGAACGCCACCAGCGGCTTGGTCTGGGAATGGTAGACCGACAGGCGATGACGCACGGTTTCTTCGGTGTCGTCCTTGCGCTGCACCAGGTCTTCACCGGTGACATCGTCCTTGCCGGCAATTTTTGGCGGATTGTAGACGGTGTGGTAAACCCGACCGGACGGTTCGTGGACGCGACGACCAGCAATGCGCTGGACGATCTCTTCGTCGTCGACCGCTATTTCAACCACATGATCGAGCTCCACACCAGCCGTCACCAGGGCTTCAGCCTGGGGAATGGTGCGCGGGAAGCCATCGAACAGGAAGCCATTGGCGCAATCGGGTTGAGCGATGCGATCCTTGACCAGGGCGATGATCAGGTCATCCGACACCAGGCCACCGGCATCCATGATGCTCTTGGCTTGAACGCCCAGTGGCGTGCCCGCCTTGACCGCGGCACGCAGCATGTCGCCAGTGGAGATTTGCGGGATACCGAATTTTTCGGTGATGAACTTTGCCTGAGTACCTTTACCGGCCCCGGGAGCTCCCAGCAGAATGACGCGCATCGATGTGCTCCTCAATTTTTTTATGTAAAACGCTCGGATTCGCCTCGTGGGGCCAATCTTCGAAAAACTGGATCGTGACCGCCCAAACGGCCAAAGGCTGATCAAGATACACAGCAGGCCCGACCCACACAAGCCGCCGAAAGTCGGAGGAACCCGCGCCCGATGCGACCTTCGGAGGGGGTGGCGAGCGTCGCAACCGAACAACAAACTGTCGCCTGCTCGACCTGCCCCCTCCCCCAGCGGACAACGCCCGGGAACGCCGGGCGAGCCGTTTCGCTGCGTCGCCTGATGTTAGCCGGTATTGCGCAAACCGGCGGCAATCCCCGCCACAGACACCAGCAACGCCTGTTCCACGGGGCTGCCCTGGGCCACATCCTGCTGCCGCGAGCGCGCCAACAGTTCGGCCTGCAACAGGTGCAACGGGTCGAGGTAGGTGTTGCGCAGGCGAATGAATTCCAGCGTGGCTGGGCTATGTGCCAGTAGCTGCGACTGGCCGGTCAAGCCAAGGACCACCGAGCACGCCTGCGACAATAGGTCGCGTAAATGCGCACCCAAAGGCAACAGCTCAGGTTCCACCAAACGCTCGTCGTAAGAGCGCGCGATATCGGCGTCAGCCTTGGCCAGCACCATCTCCAGCATATCGATGCGGGTCCGGAAGAACGGCCATTGCTCGCGCATCTGCCCCAGCAACTCCCCTTCGCCGCGCTCCAGGGCCTTGCTCAGTGCGGTTTCCCAGCCGAGCCAGGCCGGCAGCATCAAGCGGGTCTGGGTCCAGCCGAAGATCCACGGGATGGCCCGCAGGCTTTCGATGCCCCCGGCGCGACGCTTGGCCGGACGGCTGCCCAGGGGCAGGCGCCCGAGTTCCTGCTCAGGGGTGGACTGGCGGAAGTACTCGACGAATTGCGGGTTTTCCCGCACCACGGCGCGGTAGGCACTGACGCCGTCGGCCGCCAGTTCGTCCATCAAGTCCCGCCACTGCGGCGTGGGTGGTGGCGGTGGCAGCAACGTCGCTTCAAGCACCGCGGCGAGGTAAAGATTGAGGTTCTGTTCGGCGATGTCCGGCAGGCCGAATTTGAAACGAATCATTTCGCCCTGTTCGGTGGTGCGGAAACGCCCGGCCACCGAACCCGGTGGCTGGGACAGGATCGCCGCGTGCGCCGGACCGCCACCACGGCCCACGGTGCCACCACGACCGTGGAACAGCAGCAGTTCGACTTGCTGCTCGCGGCAAATGTCCACTAACCGCTCCTGGGCCCGATACTGCGCCCAGGCCGCCGCCGTGGTGCCGGCATCCTTGGCCGAATCGGAATAGCCGATCATCACTTCCTGCGGGCCTTGCAGCCGCGAACGATAGCCCGGCAGCAGCAACAACCGCTCGATCACCGGCCCGGCGTTGTCCAGGTCGGCCAGGGTCTCGAACAGCGGCACTATCCGCATCGGCCGCAACACGCCAGCATCCTTCAACAACAGTTGCACGGCGAGGACATCGGACGCCGCGCCGGCCATGGAGATCACGTAGGAACCCAGGGACGCCGCCGGAGCCGCCGCCACTTCCCGGCACGTCGCCAACACTTCCGCCGTGTCGGCCGAGGGCTTGAAATGGGCCGGCAGCAGCGGACGCCGGTTGTTCAGTTCCTCGAGCAGGAAGCTGATGCGCTGCTCCTCGTTCCAATCCTCATAGCGCCCCAGGCCCAGGTAATCGGTTATTTCCGTCATGGCGGCGCTATGGCGCGTCGAGTCCTGGCGCACATCGAGGCGCACCAGGAACAGGCCAAAGGTCACCGCCCGGCGCAGGCAATCGAGCAACGGCCCGTCGGCAATCACGCCCATGCCGCACTCGTGCAACGAGTGATAGCACAGCTCCAAGGGGTCCAGCAGTTCGCGGTTGTGCTGCAACACCTCGGCGCTGGGTGGCGTGGCAGCACTCAAGGAGGCGTGCGCCCAGTTGCGGGTGGCTCGCAGGCGTTCGCGCAGTTGCTTGAGCACGGCGCGATACGGTTCGGCGCTGTCGCCGGCCTGGGCACGCAAGGCCTCGCTGGCGTTTTGCATGGACAGCTCGGCCGCCAGTTGGTCGACGTCACGCAGGTACAGGTCCGCCGCCATCCACCGCGCCAGCAACAGCACCTCGCGGGTCACGGCGGCGGTGACATTCGGGTTGCCGTCACGGTCGCCGCCCATCCACGAGGCAAAGCGGATCGGCGCGGCTTCCAGGGGCAGGCGCAAGCCGGTGGCGGCATGCAGGGCCTGGTCGGCCTTGCGCAGGTAATTGGGAATGGCCTGCCACAGCGAATGCTCGATCACCGCGAAACCCCATTTGGCCTCGTCCACCGGGGTCGGCCGGGTACGGCGGATTTCTTCGGTGTGCCAGGCCTCGGCGATCAAGCGTTGCAGGCGCTCGTGGATCTGCGCGCGCTCGGCGCTGGTCAGGTCGCGGTGATCCTGGGCCGCCAGTTGCGCGGCGATGGCGTCGTATTTCTGGATCAGCGTACGGCGGGCCACTTCCGTGGGGTGGGCGGTGAGGACCAGCTCGATCTCCAGCCGTCCCAACTGCCGGGCCAGGGCCTCGGCGCCATGGCCCTCGGCCCGCAACCGGGCGAGCAGTTCGGGCAGCACCCGTGCCTCGAAGGGCGCCGGTTGCGACTCTTCCCGGCGGTGGATCAGTTGGTACTGCTCGGCGATATTGGCGAGGTTGAGAAACTGGTTGAACGCACGCGCCACCGGCAGCAATTCGTCCTCGCTCAGTTGGTTGAGGCTGGCGCTGAGTTCGGCATCCACGGAACCGCGTCGGTCAGCCTTGGCCCCCTTGCGGATCTGCTCGATCTTGTCGAGAAACGTGTCCCCGTACTGTTCGCGGATGGTATTGCCCAGCAGTTCGCCGAGCAGGTGGACATCCTCGCGCAAGCGGGCATCGATATCGGTCATCAGCATTTCTCCAGCAAAAAAGTCCGGACAGCTCTTGGCTTAGAGAGTGCCGATGCCCGCCGCTTATGACAAGCGACGAAGGGACTTTAAACCTTGTCCAACAAAGCTAGTCTCATGAGTAAGCCACACAACGGCTTGTCACTCACCGCGCCTGCCACGAGCAGGCTGATTGAGGTCATCATGAAAATTCGTGAGCTTGCCCAGCATTGGGAAGAAAACGCCAAGGGCCGCCTGACCCAGACCGGCTACACGGTCCATCTGGACGTGGAAGCCGCCGCCCGCCTGGCAGCGATCTGCGACATGTACCCCAAGCGCCAGCCCGAGGAGCTGCTGGGCGAGCTGATCGGGGCGGCGCTGGAAGAGCTGGAAGCCAGCTTTCCCTACATCAAGGGTTCGCAAGTCGTCGCCACCGATGAAGAAGGTGACCCGCTGTACGAAGACGTGGGCCCGACCCCGAGATTTCTCGCGTTGTCCCGTCGGCATCTGCATGAACTTTCCTCGCAGAACGACAAATCCAAACACTGATTTCCTTTCATTCCAGCTTGCGGTTTTCCGGCGCGGGGTCTTTTACACCCGCGCCGAGATACCGCTGCGTGCCTTGAAAGTTCAGCTTTTCTGTCACTGACCGATCAGTCAGTAATTCTTTTGGCGAATGGCCATCTTCGCTGAACTTTTGAAAAACGGCTCGGGTCACACCGAGTAACCATACTGGAACGGTTGTTTAAATAAACGCGCCTTGGCGCCAACGCCAAACCAGACGTCACGGTTTCGGTCCCAGCATGGATTTGTCGTTTTTTCAGGAGTTTTCCAATGGAGTTGAAGCCTATGAATACCTGCACTGCCAAACCCTCATCCACTGGCCTGCGCGGCTTGAAGTTGGCTGCCCTGGCGCTCGGTAGCAGCTTCATTCTCGCCGGTTGCGCCGGTAATCCACCGTCGGAGCAGTACGCGGTGACCCAATCGGCGGTCAACAGCGCCGTCAGCGCCGGCGGTACCGAATTCGCTGCTGTGGAAATGAAGTCGGCCCAAGACAAGCTCAAGCAAGCCGAAATCGCCATGCATGACAAGAAGTACGACGAAGCCAAGCGACTGGCCGAACAGGCCGAGTGGGACGCCCGCGTCGCCGAGCGCAAGGCCCAGGCCGCCAAGGCTGAACAAGCACTCAAGGATTCTCAGAAAGGGGTTCAGGAACTGCGTCAGGAAGGCATGAACAAGGTTCAGTAAAGCGTTCACGCCACGACGTACTTCTCATTGATAAAAGGACGACAGACTATGATGCACAAACACTTGATGATGCCCGCCCTGCTCGCTGCCTGCGTAGCCCTGGCCGCTTGCTCCCATGACCCGAACGCGAACCTGGAACAGGCTCGCACCAACTACAACGGCCTGCAGGCCGACCCGGCGGCGACTAAAGTGGCGGCCCTGGAAACCAAAGACGCGGCGGACTTCCTGGCCAAGGCCGACAAGGCCTACATGGACAAGGAAGACGAAGCCAAGGTCGACCAGTTGGCCTACCTGACCAACCAGCGCGTCGAAGTGGCCAAGCAGACCATCGCCCTGCGCAACGCCGAAGCCGAACTGAAAAACGCTGGCGACGAACGCGCCCGTGCGCTGCTCGACGCACGCAACGCGCAGATCAAGCAACTGCAGGACAGCCTGAATGCCAAGCAGACCGAACGCGGTACGCTGGTGACCTTCGGCGACGTGCTGTTTGCCACCAACAAGTCCGAGCTGCGCGCCAGCGGCATGACCAATGTGAGCAAACTGGCGCAGTTCCTCCAGGAAAACCCCGACCGCAAAGTGATCGTCGAAGGCTACACCGACAGCACCGGTTCGGATTCCTACAACCAGTCGCTGTCCGAGCGTCGCGCCGGCTCCGTGCAACTCGCGCTGGTGAAGATGGGCGTCGACCCGGCTCGTATCGTGACCCAGGGTTACGGCAAGGAATTCCCGGTGGCCGACAACACCAGCGTCTCGGGCCGTGCCATGAACCGTCGCGTGGAAGTGACCATCTCCAACGACAACCAGCCAGTAGCGCCGCGCTCGACCATGAGCGCCAACTGATCAGCTGAGTGCAACAAAAAAGCCCCGCCTGATTTCGTCAGGCGGGGCTTTTTCATGGACGAATAGACTTGGCTGTACACATTCCCTGTGGGAGCGAGCTTGCTCGCGATGGCGGCAGGTCAGTCGACATAGGCGTTGACTGATCCACCGCTATCGCGAGCAAGCTCGCTCCCACAGGGAATGGTGGTGTCCTTGGGATTGGATTATGGCTGAAGCGTCTGCGGCGTCTCCTGGCCCATGCAGCGCACCGCGCGTTTCTTCTCGTTGATCAGCACACCGGTCAGGCCTTTCTGCTCGGTGTCGAACAACACCAGCACACCGTCGATGCATTGGGCGACCTGGGGGGCCGGTTCCAGGGACACCTTGTAGTCCTCCCCCGGCACGGTCTTGAGCATGGTGAATTGGTTGAGCAGCAACGCGTCTTCGGGCTTGGCGAAGTGCAGGTAGCCGTAGTACCACAGCACCCCGACGGTGCCGAGGATGCTGCAGATACCGGTGATGATCAGGGGGATAGCGTTACGTTCTTCGCTCATTGCGGGTTCTCTGGTGATTCAACGGGTGATTTCGGGTAGTTCGGGACTTCGCCCAGGCGGCGCAGGCCATCAAAATGCCGGGGGTCGTCGAGGTAGCGCAGCATCACGGTGCGCCAGGTCGGGTCGGCGAATGTCTGCACATGACCGCCGCGCGTCAATTGCAGAACCCGCGGTGGCGGCGCAGCTTGATACAGGCGGATGCCATTGGAAAGAGGCACGATGGGGTCGTCCAGGCTGTGGTAGATCAATTTCGGCACGCCATTCAATTGCGCCACGGAACTGATCGCGCTGTCACCGTCTGGCACCAGCCAGGACAATGGCACCTGGAACGGCCAGGTCAGCCACGAGGTACTCAGGGCAAAACGCCCGACGTCGCGGTAGCTGGCGGGCACGCCATCGAGCACCAGGGCCTTGAGCTGCCGTTGGCGCTGGGGATGTTCGACCAGGTAATGCACCGCCAGCGCACCGCCCAGGCTCTGGCCGAGCAGCACCAGCGGTTTGCCCTGGACCTCGGGCGACTGGTCGAGCCATTGGAACGCGGCGTCGATGTCCTGATAAATCGCCGGCAGGCTCGGCTCGCCTTCAGACAGGCCATAACCCCGGTAGTCGACCATCAACACCTGGTAACCCTGCTCCGGCAACCACCAGCTTCCGCCCAGGTGCCAAGCCAGGTTGCCGCCGTTGCCGTGCAAGTGCAGCACCGTGCCCTTGACCTCCACGCCGGGTTTGACCGGCAGCCACCAGCCCCGCAGCTTCAGGCCGTCAGCGGTGGTCAGGGTGACGTCGCGGTACTCCAGCTTGGCCCGCTCCGGGGTAAACGGCAGGCCGCGTTCGGGGTAGAACAGCAGTGAGCTGCAACCGCTCAGGGCCAGCAGCAGGCAGATGATGCCGAGGGTTCGCATCCGGTGAAGCCTCGCAAAAATCAGAAGTTATACACAGCCCCCTGTGGGAGCGAGCTTGCTCGCGATAGCGGCGGATCAGTCACAGCGGTATTGACTGTACTGACGCTATCGCGAGCAAGCTCGCTCCCACAAGGGGTGGGTGGTGTGATTAAAGGATATTGGAATAATCCGCTTCGATCCGATCCAGGCTCAGGTGGTTCAGGAAGTTGGAGAAACACATCCAGGCCGACAGGGCGTTCATGTCGCGGAATTGCTCGGGCAGGTACTTGGGCGGTACCACCAGGCCTTCGTCCACCAACTGGCGCAACGTGCGCATGTCCTCAAGGGTGGTCTTGCCGCAGAACAGCAGCGGCACCTGCTCCAGCTTGCCTTTGCGCACGGCCAGCTGAATGTAGTTGTAAACCATGATGAAGCCCTTGAGGTAGGACAAGTCTTTGGTGAATGGCAGCCCGGTCGGCACAGAGCCACGGAACACCCGGCTGGCGTTGCCGTAGCTTTCGGCCATTTCAAACCCCTGCTCGCGGAAGAACTCGAAGATCTGCAGGAAATCGGCGCCCTCCTCCACCATGTGAATGGCCCGGGTGCGGTTGGTCAGTTTGCGCAGGCGGCTCGGGTAGGAGGCGAAGGTGATGATTTCCATCAGGATCGCCAGGCCTTCCTGGGTCACCGTGGACGAGGGCGGCCCCTTGGACAGGAAGGTGCAGATCGGCTGGTTCAGGCCGTTGAGGGTGGTGCCGACGTGCACCAGCCCTTCGTGGACCTCCAGCGCCCGCACATCGCGGTCGTTGAACATCGCATCGGTGCGGATCTTGATGTAGTCCGCGCCCGCCGCCGCATCGGCCACGATGCCATCGGACTCGAACACCCGGATGGTTTCCTCGGCTTCGCCGAACACCCGGTTGAGGCGATGTTGCAACAGGCTGACGGCGTCCTTGGCGGTGAGAATCTTCGGCTCATCCTTCAGGTCGCCGCGACCATCGATGTTGTTCAGGTAGTCGGACAGCATCAGGCCCAAGTCCGCCAGGGTCGGGTCGCCAGCATGAAAGGCGTCGGAAGCAGCGCCGTACAACTCCTGGGAAATCAGCCCGAAATCCTCGGTGCCGCGTGCTTCGAGCATGCGCACCACCATGCGGTACTCCTTGCACATGCGGCGCATGATCTGGCCAACCGGGTTGAACTGCCCCAGTTGGCGGGTGATGTCACGCTCGATGTTCTGGAACTCCAGCTTCACCTTGCTGGAATCGAAGGACAGTGGCCGGTTGAGGTAATAGTCGCGATCCACCGCAGGCATTTCCTTGCCCTTGGCCTTGAGAAAACCCTTGCGGATGTTCTCGTCCCACTTCACCGCGTCGAGGATGCGGATCGGCGTTTGCGCCAGCACTATGCGATCGGACAAGGTGCGTATCGTCTGCTGGTAATCGTCCACCCGGAACTCCTGTGAAAAAACGTCCGCTTGTAGCAATTATTGGGATTTGGCCAGTCGCTGGTAACGCACGGCTTCCGAGAACACATCGGAATTGGCCGGGTCGTCGAGGTAGCTGAAAACCTTGTTCATGTCGCTGTCCACCAACACGCCGTCGCCCTCCTCGCTCTGGTTCGGCTGGCCGCTGAGGATCTTCTGGCCGATGGCCTGGTTGATCTGCTCCAGGTCGAGGTTGTAGACCACCAGTTCCTGTTTATCGGTCAATTCGAAACCGGCGATCAGGAAATGTCCACCATAGCGGGCCGGCACCTTGGCCGACAGGTACCAGCGGCTGCCGTGGCGGGAGACGGTCAGGGGAATGGCTTCGCGCTCATGGGGCTTGGCCCTGAAGTAGCTGATGGCCTGGTAGCGGTGCTTGCCAACCTGCGTCAGCTCCAGGTTCAACGGTTCGCCCCAGGCATTGGTGCTGGTCCAGTGGCCGAGCAGGCCCGCGGGTGCGGCCTCGCTGTCAGGCAACGGCGCCTTGAACGACACCAGGCAGCCACTGAGCAGCAGCAACGACACGGCCAATACAACGGCACGCCAGGCTTTCATTTGAACTCCCTATGGCACAGCGCCTCATCCTTACATATGGGAGCAGCTGTATGTGTGGGAGCACAGCTTGCTCGCGATGAAGACACCTCGGTCTATCAAGGGACCGCGTTATCGTTCATCGCGAGCAAGCTTTGCTCCCACATAGCCTACTCCCACAAGGGACTACACCGACGCCAGTACCAAGTGCATGTAGCGGGTCAGGATGCCGAGCATATCTTCATCGGCTACCGGCTCGGCGCCATTGAGCAAGCCCTGATATTCCATCCGTCCGATAATCGCCGTCAACACTTTGGCATCCTGTTGCGGCTCGCGGGAGCCTAATACCTGGAAAAACTGACACGTGCCATGCAGCAAAATTTGCTGGTGGGAACGCACCAACTCCGCCAGGCGCGGGTTGAGCAGGGCTTCCTGGCGAAAGGCCTGCTCGGCCATCAGGTATTCGCGACGGCTGTCCAGTTGATGCCGCACATAGTCGGCGGTCATCCGGGCAATGTCGTCCGCCAGTTGCGAGCGCGATTGGGGGCTGCCGTCACCGTAGGCGACCATTTCCCGCAGCAGGCCTTCGTTGTTGGTCCACAGCTTGGCCATGAATGCCGCGCTGCGCTCCACGTACTGGGCGAAGGTGTCGGTGAGCAGGTCATCGATGTCCTTGAAATAGTACGTGGTGGCCGACAGCGGCACGCCCGCTTCAGCGGCCACCGCGCGGTGACGCACCGCACGCACGCCATCGCGCACGACAATGCGCATGGCCGCATCGAGAATCTCCTGGCGACGCTGCTCACTGCCCTGTCGGCTGGCCTTGCGGCCCTGGTACTGAACACTTTCAGCGACAGCCGTGGCGACGCCCGCTGCACCTTCTGAAGCCATTGCACGATTCACGACAGGTCTTCCTCGCTCTTTGAAAAAGTAACCATTTGATACGTTTGTACCAGACAGGCAATAAAAAGCCGCCCTTCCAGGCGGCTTTTTATTTGAAGCACTTACGCTTGAGGCCGCATATGCGGGAAGAGGATCACATCCCGGATCGACGGTGAGTTGGTCAACAACATCACCAGGCGATCGATGCCGATGCCCTCGCCGGCGGTCGGCGGCATGCCGTACTCCAGGGCGCGCACGAAGTCGGCATCGTAGTGCATGGCTTCGTCGTCGCCGGCGTCCTTGTCGGCCACCTGGGCCATGAAGCGCTCGGCCTGGTCTTCGGCATCGTTGAGCTCGGAATAGGCGTTGGCGATTTCACGACCACCGATGAACAGCTCGAAACGGTCGGTCACGCTTGGGTTCTCGTCGTTGCGACGGGCCAACGGCGACACTTCGAACGGGTACTGGGTGATGAAGTGCGGCTGTTCCAGCTTGTGCTCGACCAGTTCTTCGAAAATCATCACTTGCAGCTTGCCCAGGCCTTCGAAGCCGAGCACCTTGGCGCCGGCCTTCTTGGCGATGGCGCGGGCCTTGTCGATGTCGTTCAGGTCATCGGCCGTCAGTTCAGGGTTGTACTTGAGGATCGAGTCGAACACCGACAGGCGCACGAACGGCTCTCCGAAGTGGAACACCTTGTCGCCGTACGGCACGTCGGTGCTGCCCAGGACCAACTGCGCCAGCTCGCGGAACAGTTCCTCGGTCAGGTCCATGTTGTCTTCGTAGTCGGCGTAGGCCTGGTAGAACTCGAGCATGGTGAACTCGGGGTTGTGCCGGGTCGAAACGCCTTCGTTACGGAAGTTGCGGTTGATCTCGAAGACTTTCTCGAACCCGCCGACTACCAGCCGCTTGAGGTACAGCTCCGGCGCGATGCGCAGGAACATTTCCATGTCCAGGGCATTGTGGTGGGTTTCGAACGGCTTGGCCGCCGCACCGCCTGGGATGGTCTGCAGCATCGGCGTCTCGACTTCCAGGAAGTCACGCTTCATCAGGAAGCTGCGGATGTGGGCGATGACTTGCGAGCGCACGCGGAACGTCTGGCGCACGTCTTCGTTGACGATCAGGTCGACGTAGCGCTGGCGATAGCGCTGCTCGGTGTCGGTCAGGCCGTGGTGCTTGTCCGGCAGCGGGCGCAGGGACTTGGTCAGCAGGCGCACGCTGGTCATCTCGACGTACAGGTCGCCCTTGCCGGAACGGGCCAGGGTGCCTTCGGCGGCAATGATGTCGCCCAGGTCCCAGGTCTTGACGGCGGCCAGGGTTTCTTCCGGCAGGGTCTTGCGGTTGACGTAGACCTGGATGCGCCCGGTCATGTCCTGGATCACCATGAACGAACCACGATTGAGCATGATACGACCGGCCACCTTGACTGGAATCGCGGCCTCGGCCAGCTCTTCCTTGGTCTTGTCCGCATACTGCTTCTGCAAGACGTCGCAGTAGGCGTCGCGGCGGAAGTCGTTGGGGAAGGCCTGGCCCTTGGCGCG
This sequence comes from Pseudomonas sp. Soil_N_39, assembly GCF_057655955.1. Lineage (NCBI taxonomy): Bacteria > Pseudomonadati > Pseudomonadota > Gammaproteobacteria > Pseudomonadales > Pseudomonadaceae > Pseudomonas > Pseudomonas sp. Soil_N_39. The sequence continues at coordinate 183,169 of NZ_JBDGLI010000010.1, read as the reverse complement.
CTCGGCAGCAAGCTTTTCCTTGCGCAGGGCGATCAGGGAGTTTTCTTCCTGTTGCAGGGCTTGCGGGTCGAGTTCTAGGTCGCTCATGTCTTTAAGGATTCCATCACAGGTTCGTTGCCCCCGGCCCGGGCCGGAGTTTGCGGGCGAGACGCGCTTGTTGGTGAAAGCGTGCCCGCCCGCCGCATGGGTGTCGCGTTACAGCCCTTGTTTGAGGCTGGCGATCAGGTATTCATCGATATCGCCGTCGAGCACCTTGTCGCAATCGCTGCGTTCGATGCTGGTACGCAGGTCCTTGATCCGCGAAGCGTCGAGCACGTACGAACGGATCTGATGACCCCAGCCGATATCCGACTTGGTGTCTTCCAGCGCCTGGGACGCCGCGTTGCGCTTCTGCACTTCCTGCTCGTACAGGCGAGCCCGGAGCATCTTCATCGCGGTGTCTTTGTTGGCGTGTTGGGAGCGCTCGTTCTGGCAACTGACCACGGTGTTGGTCGGTACGTGGGTAATCCGTACGGCCGAGTCGGTGGTGTTGACGTGCTGGCCACCGGCCCCGGAGGAACGGTAGGTGTCGATGCGCAGGTCCGCCGGGTTGATCTCGATCTCGATGTTGTCGTCGATTTCCGGCGAAACGAATACAGCCGAGAACGAGGTGTGGCGGCGGTTGCCGGAGTCGAACGGGCTCTTGCGCACCAGACGGTGCACGCCGATCTCGGTCCGCAGCCAACCAAAGGCATATTCGCCCTTGATGTGCACGGTGGCGCCCTTGATCCCGGCGACTTCACCGGCCGACAGCTCCATGATGGTGGCGTCGAAACCGCGCTTGTCAGCCCAGCGCAGGTACATGCGCAGCAGGATGTTGGCCCAGTCCTGGGCCTCGGTGCCGCCGGAGCCGGCCTGGATGTCCAGGTAGGCGTTGTTCATGTCCATCTCGCCGCTGAACATGCGACGGAATTCCAGCTTGGCAAGGTTCTCGTCGAGGCGTGTCAGCTCGGCGACGACATCGCCGACCGCGCCTTCATCGTTCTCTTCGACAGCCATGTCCAGCAGGTCGCGGCAATCGGCCAGGCCACTGGACAACTCGTCCAGGGTCTCGACGATCTGCGCCAGCGCAGAACGCTCGCGGCCCAGTTCCTGGGCGTACGAAGGGTTGTTCCAGACATTCGGATCTTCAAGCTCGCGATTGACTTCGGTCAGGCGCTCATGCTTTTGATCGTAGTCAAAGATACCCCCGAATAGTTTCGGAGCGCTCGGACAGGTCCTTGATGGTGTTAAGGATCGGGTTGATTTCCATGGCGGGCAGCACTCGTTGGCGAACTTTTGAAAGCCGGCGAGTATAACGTAATCAAGCGCCAGCGGCAGCCCGCCTGGCGGCTTTAGGGGCAATGAGTACACCGCCCCCTGTGGCGAGGGGATTTATCCCCGCTGGGCTGCGAAGCAGCCCTAAAATCCGACAACTCAGTGTGACAGGCAAATTGAGTTGACTGTATTTGGGGCTGCTGCGCAGCCCAGCGGGGATAAATCCCCTCGCCACAATAAACCCCTCAGCCACAAAGGCGTCCCAGTCAACATTCAGGGTGGATCTATTCAACCCCCACCCGATTACGCCCATTGTGCTTGGCCAGGTACAGCCCCTTGTCCGCCGCCGAAATCAGCTGCCGACAATCGCCACCTTGCTGCGGCGTGACGGTCGAGACGCCGATGCTGACGGTCAGGTTCTCGCCGCCGTCAGGGGTGGTGTGGGGGATTTTCAGGGCGACGACGCTCTGGCGCAACTTCTCGGCCATCAAGCGGGCGCCGCCAGGCGAGGTGCCGGGCAGCACCAGGGCGAACTCCTCGCCACCGTAGCGGGCCGGCAAGTCGGACGGACGGCTGCATGCCTCGCGGATTGCCGTGGCGACCTTACGCAGGGCTTCGTCACCCTCCAGGTGACCGAAGTTGTCGTTGTAGGCCTTGAAGTAGTCCACGTCGATCATCAGCAGCGACAGTTGGCTCTGGTCACGCATCGCCCTGCGCCATTCCAGTTCCAGGTACTCATCGAAATGCCGACGATTGGACAGTCCGGTCAGGCCATCGGAGTTCATCAACCGCTGCAGCACCAGGTTGGTATCGAGCAGTTGCTGCTGGCTGACCCGCAATGCGCGATAGGCCGCGTCGCGCTGCAACAGCATCATGTAGGAACGCGAGTGATAGCGGATGCGCGCCACCAGTTCGATGTTGTCCGGCAACTTGACCAGGTAGTCGTTGGCCCCGGCGGCGAACGCCGCGCTCTTGACCAGCGGGTCCTCCTTGGTGGACAGGACAATGATCGGGATATCGCGGGTGGCCGGATGATTACGGTACTCGCGCACCAGGCTCAGGCCGTCGAGACCGGGCATCACCAGGTCCTGGAGAATGACTGTCGGCTTGATGCGAACGGCCTGGGCGATGGCCTGGTGGGGATCGGAGCAGAAATGGAAGTCGATGTTTTCTTCATTCGACAGCCCGCGCCGCACCGCTTCGCCGATCATCGCCTGATCGTCGACGAGCAAGACCATGGCGGCGTTCTCATCGCGCTTGAAATCGTCGAGCTGCAGATCACTCATGGTGGCTTACCTGGGTACGGCCTGGGGCAAGGTTCGCGGGGTTGTTCATGGGGTCACAATCTCCAACAGCCGTGGCGCGATGGCGTCCAGGGCAAGAATATGGACGGCGGCGTCGATGGCGGCCGCCGCTTTGGGCATCCCGTACACCGCGCTGCTGCGCTGGTCCTGGGCGATGGTCACATAGCCCTGCTGGCGCATGAGTTTAAGCCCTTGCGCACCGTCGCGGCCCATGCCAGTGAGCAATACGCCCACCGCGTCACCGCTCCAGTACTGGGCGACACTTTCAAAAAACACGTCGATGGAAGGCCGGTAGATCTCGTTCACCGGCTCGGCGGTGTAGGCCAGGGTGCCGTTCTTCAACAAACGCAGGTGATGGTTGGTCCCGGCCAGCAACACCGTGCCACTTTGCGGCGTCTCACCGTGCCGGGCCAGGCGCACCGTGTGGCCCGACACACTGCCCAGCCACTCGGCCATGCCCGCGGCAAACACCTCGTCCACATGCTGGACCAGCACGATGGCCGGGGCAAAGTCCCGCGGCAGGGCCTTGAGCAGCACCTCCAGCGCCGCTGGCCCGCCCGCCGATGACCCGATGGCCACCAGGCTCTTGCGCGACACCGTCGCACGCTGCGCCGCTGGCGCGGGGCGCTCATGCTTGTTGCGCTCGCCGATCAGCCAGCCGATGTTGGTGATCTTGCGCAGCAGCGGTGCCGCCGCGTCCGCCGGATTTCCAACCCCAAGGGTCGGGGTATCGACCACATCCAGCGCGCCATGGCCCATGGCCTCGAACACCCGGTGGACGTTCTGCTGGCTGTCCCCGGTGACAATCACGATCGCGCAGGGGCTGTCGGCCATGATCCGCCGAGTGGCCTCCACGCCATCCATGATCGGCATGAGCAGGTCCATCAGGATCAGGTCCGGGGTGTATTCGGCGCAACGCTGCACTGCCTCGGCCCCGTTGGCGGCCACCCAGACCAGTTGATGCGCCGGCTCGAACGCCAGGGCGCGGCGCAGGGCCTCGACCGCCAGGGGCATGTCGTTGACGATGGCGATCTTCAAGCGCGTGCCCCTCCGATCAATTCAACCACGGCGTCGAGCAAGGCGTCGTCATGGAAACTGGCCTTGGCCAAATAATAGTCGGCGCCGGCGTCGAGGCCACGGCGGCGATCTTCCTCGCGGTCCTTGTAGGACACCACCATCACCGGCAGCGACTGCAAGCGGTTGTCGCGCCGCAACAGCGACACCAGCTCGATACCGTCCATGCGCGGCATGTCGATATCGGTGATCAGCAAGTCGAAATCCTCTGAGCGCAATGCATTCCAGCCATCCATGCCATCCACCGCCACTGCCACGTCATAGCCGCGACCCCGCAGCAACTTGCGTTGCAACTCGCGCACGGTCAGGGAATCGTCCACCACCAGGATCCGCTTGCGCGGGGCCTGGGCCTGGTTCTGCCGGGCGATGCGCTCCAGGCGCCCGGTATCGAGCAGCTTGTCCACCGAACGCAGCAGGTCTTCGACATCGACAATCAACACCACCGAGCCATCGTCGAGCAGCGCCCCGGCGGAAATGTCCTGGACCTTGCCCAGGCGCTCGTCGAGGGGCAGGACCACCAGGGTTCGCTCGCCGATGAACCGCTCCACCGCCACGCCGTAGATCGTCTCGCGCTCGCGGATCACTACGACCTTGAGGGTCTGGCTGCCGTTCTGCGCCGACGGGCGATTGAGCAACTGGCTGGCGGCGACCAAGCCGATATGCCGGCCTTCGTGCCAGAAATGCTGACGCCCCTCGACCTGGACGATGTCTTCCGGCGCCAGGTCGCACATGCGTTCGATGTGGGCCAGGGGAAAGGCGTACGCCTCACCGCCGACATCCACCACCAGGCTGCGCACCACCGACAGCGTCAGCGGCACCTCGAGATGGAAACGACTGCCCTCGCCCGCCGTCTGCTCCAACACCACCGCACCGCGCAACTGCCGGACCATGTGCTGGACGGCGTCCAGGCCGACACCGCGTCCGGACACTTCGGTGACTTTGTCGCGCAGGCTGAAACCGGGCAGGAACAGGAACGTCAGCAGCTCTTCTTCGCTGAGGCTGGCAGCGGTTGGCTCAGGGGAAAGGCCGCGCTCGACGATGCTGCGACGCACCCGTTCCAGGTCCACCCCGGCGCCGTCGTCCGCCAACTCCAAGACCAGCAGGCCGGCCTGATGGGAGGCGCGCAGGCGGATCAGGCCTTCGGCAGGCTTGCCGGCCAGTATTCGTTGTTCCGGGGTTTCGATGCCGTGGTCCACGGCGTTGCGCAGCAAATGGGTCAGTGGCGCTTCGAGCTTTTCCAGCACATCGCGGTCGACCTGGGTTTTTTCGCCTTCAATCTCCAGGCGCACCTGTTTGCCCAGGCTGCGGCCCAGGTCACGGACCATACGCACCTGGCCCGAAAGCACATCGGCGAACGGCCGCATGCGACAGGCCAGCGCCGTGTCGTACAGCACCTGCGCCCGTTGACTGGCCTGCCAGGCGAACTCATCCAGCTCGGCGGTTTTCTGGGCCAGCAACTGCTGGGTCTCGGCGAGCAAGCGGCGGGCATCACCAAGGGCTTCCTGGGCCTGCAGGCTCAGGGCGTGATCCTTGAGGAGCACGTTCAGTTCTTCGAGGGCGCGCAAGCCAGTGCCTTGCTGGCGCTTGAGCCGTTGCATCGTCGCCAGCCAGGGCTTGAGGCGCTGGGTCTCCACCAAGGACTTGCTCGACAGGTCGAGCAAGCTGTTGAGGCGTTCGGCCGTGACCCGCAAGACCCGCTCGCCGCCTTCGGTGGCCCGTTTACGTTTAGGGGCCGGCTCCGGCGTCGCGAACGGTTGCGCTTCCGGCAGCTCGACGCGTACCGGCTCGACTGGCGTCTCGATAGACGGTGACGCCACTGCCGGAGCCTGTGGCGCGTTGGGATCCAGCAATCGCCCCATCAACGCCACGTAAGCGTCGATGTCCGGGGCGCCGACGCTGTTGTCCGGCGTGGCGATGCGCGTCAGCAGGTCAGTGCCCTGCAGCAAGGCATCGATGTGTTCGGCGCCGAGCACCAGGCGCCGCTCCTGGGCGCTGACCAGGCAATCCTCCATGACATGGGCCACACTGACGCCGGCACCCACCCCGACGATGCGCGCCGCGCCCTTGAGGGAATGTGCCGCGCGCATGCACGACTCGAGGTAATCGGCCTGGGTCGGATCGCGCTCCAGGGCCAACAAGCCGGTGCTCAGCACCTGGACCTGGGCTTCGGCTTCCAGGCTGAACAGTTCCAGCAGCGAGGCGTCGCGCATCTGATCAGGAGTCATGACAGGCTCCGGGCCACGGCGGACAGCAGCTGTTCTTCATCCAGCCAGCGCAGGCTGCGGCCTTTGTAGGGCAACACGCCACGGGTGTACTTGCCCGCCGATGGCGAAGCGCTCGCCAGGATGCGCTCATCGATGGCGTGGATGCCATCCACCTCATCCACCGGCACCACCACCGGCCCGCCCTTGGCCGCGACAATCAACAGGCGCGGCATGACCCGCGTACCGGCAACCGCCGCCGCGCCGGGTTCCAGGTCCAACAGTTCCACCAGCGACAGGCAGGCCACCAGTGCCCCGCGCACATTCGCCACGCCCAGCAAGGCCCGCGAGCGTTGGTGGGGCAATGAGTGGATCGGCTGCAACGGTGCCACTTCCACCAGGCTGCGCGTGGTCAAGCCCAGCCATTCCTCGCCGAGGCGGAACATCAGCAGCGAGCGCGTGACCACATCGTCGTCCACCGGGGCCAGGGACAAGTCCCGTTGCTCCTGCGGCAAGGTGTAACGATCGAGCAGCCGGGTAGCGGCCGCCGAATACACCGAACAATTGCGGCAGTGGATATGCTCGGCCAACAGTGGACAGGATTTATCGCCATGCACGCCGATGCGGTTCCAGCAATCATCGATTGCCTGGGCATCGTCATGGGTGAGGTTGTAAGAAGCCGAACCGCTCATCGTTTTTGCTCACTGTCTGCCGTGCGCCCGCTGCGGGCGGCGCGTTCCTGCAATCGACGGGCTCCGGCCGCGTCTCCCTGGGAAGCCAGCAGCGCCGCCAGATGCACCAGGGCCTCGGCGTGTTGCGGTTCAAGATAAAGCGCCTTGCGATAAAAACCCTGGGCTTCAAGCGCGCTGCCGGCCATGTCGCTGAGCAGGCCCAGCCAATAGAACACCTGGGCGTTCGGCGCGTGGCTGCGCACATACTCTTCGCACGCTCCCCGGGCCTCGGCGCTTTTGCCAGCGTTGGCCAGGGCGGCGATATTGGCCAGCAAGGTCGCGGCATCGCTGCTCTTGGGTGGGGCAATCGGCGTGACGTTCGCGGCAAACGGTCGCGGCCGAATCACCGGCGGGACGACCCGGGGCGGCTGGCGAACCGGCAGCGGTGGCGGGATCAAGGCCGGCAACGGTTGAGGCTCTGGAGCCCCCTGACGACTGAAGGCGAACGATTGGGCAATCCCGATCGAGCGCATGCCCAGTCGCCCCAGCAAGCTGCCCTCGGCGGGGCCGATAAACAGCACGCCGTCCTGATGGGTCAGGCGCTTGAGCACCTCGAACACCTGCTGCTGGGTCGGCTGGTCGAAATAGATCAGCAGGTTGCGACAAAACACAAAGTCATAGGGTGCCTCGTTCACCAGCAAGGTCGGATCCAGCAGGTTGCCCACTTGCAAGCGCACCTGTTCGCGCACCCGTTCGCTGAGGCGGAAACCCTCGTCTGCGAGGTCGAAATGCCGTTCGCGAAAACCCAGGTCGGCGCCACGGAAGGAGTTTTTGCCGTAACGGGCGTCCTTGGCCCGTGCCACCGACAACGGGCTGACGTCCAGGCCGTCCACCTTGAACTGATGGGGTGCCAAGCCCGCATCGAGCAAGGCCATGGCAATGGAATAGGGTTCTTCGCCGGTGGAGCACGGCAAGCTGAGGATACGCAGCGCACGCAGGTGCTTGATCTCGGCCAGGCGCTTGACGGCCAGCCTGGCGAGGGTCGCAAAGGATTCGGGATAGCGGTAGAACCAGGTCTCCGGAACGATCACCGCTTCAATCAGCGCCTGCTGCTCCGGGGCCGAATGCTGCAGGGCCTGCCAATACTCATCGGCGGTTCGCCCGGGCACGACACTGATGCGCTGGCGCACGGCCCGCTCAATAATCGCGGTGCCAACGGAGGTCACATCGAGGCCGATGCGTTCCTTGAGAAAATCGAAAAACCGCTGGTCGTTGTTCATGGCGTTGCCCCGAGGTCGTCGAGGTCCAGCGGCGAGGCAGGAAACAGCAGCGCCCGAACGGATTCGTCGAGCAGGTCATTGACCCGCACCCATTGCAGCAACCCTTGGGCATCTTCGCGTACGGGGCCGAGGTATGGCGCCTGTCGATTGTCCAGGCCATAGGGTTTGAAATCGGCCGGATCACAGCGCACGGTGTCGGTCGCCTGTTCCAGGATCAATCCCAGCACTTGCCCGGCTTGTTGTCCGTCGCTTTGATAACGCACCAGCACCAATCGTGTACTGGTCCTGGCCTCGGCGCTCTGGCCGAACGTCAGGGCGCACAGGTCGATCACCGGCACCACCGTGCCACGCCAGGCAAACACTCCCGCCACCCAGGACGGCGCCCGGGCGATCGGTTTAAGGGGCAGGCGCGGCAGCACTTCCACCACATCGATGGCTTGGAGGGCGTACCGTTCGTTGCCGATGCAGAACACCAGGAACAACGACTGGCGGGCCGTCGGTGCGGCGCCACGCCGGGTTTCGAGTTCACCCATCAGACTTTGAAACGCGAGACGCCGCTGCGCAGCCCCACGGCGACCTGGCTCAGTTCGTCGATGGCGGAACTGGCCTGGCGCAGGGACTCCACGGTCTGGCTGCTGGCATCGCCCAATTGCACCAGGGCGTGGTTGATCTGCTCGGCGCCGGTGGCCTGGGCCTGCATGCCTTCGTTGACCATCAACACCCGCGGCGCCAGGGCCTGGACCTGATGGATGATCTGCGACAGTTGCTCGCCGACCTGCTGCACTTCGGCCATGCCCCGGCGCACTTCTTCGGAGAACTTGTCCATGCCCATCACACCGGCCGACACCGCGGACTGGATCTCGCGCACCATCTGCTCGATGTCATAGGTCGCCACGGCGGTCTGGTCGGCCAGGCGCCGCACTTCCGTGGCCACCACGGCGAAACCGCGCCCGTACTCACCGGCCTTCTCGGCCTCGATGGCCGCGTTGAGGGACAACAGGTTGGTCTGGTCGGCCACTTTGACGATGGTCACCACCACCTGGTTGATGTTGCCGGCCTTCTCGTTGAGGATCGCCAGCTTGGCGTTCACCAGGTCGGCGGCGCCCATCACCGAGTGCATGGTTTCCTCCATGCGCGCCAAGCCTTGCTGGCCAGAGCCGGCGGCCACCGAGGCCTGGTCGGCGGCGGTGGAGACTTCGGTCATGGTGCGCACCAGGTCCCGGGAGGTGGCGGCGATTTCCCGGGACGTCGCGCCGATTTCGGTGGTAGTGGCGGCGGTTTCGGTGGCCGTGGCCTGTTGTTGGCGCGAGGTGGCGGCGATCTCGGTGACCGAGGTGGTGACCTGCACGGATGAGCGCTGGGCCTGGGACACCAGCGAGGTCAGTTCGGCCATCATGTCGTTGAAGCCGGTTTCCACGGCACCGAATTCGTCCTTGCGCGCCAGGTTCAGGCGCCCGCTCAGGTCACCGCTGCGCATGATCTCGAGAATCTCAACGATACGGTTCATCGGCCCCATGATCGCCCGCATCAACAACAGGCCACACAGCACGGCGACGATCAGCGCGACCAGGAACGACAGGCCCATGGCGACCTTGGCCGCGGTCACCGCACCGCCAATGGTCAGGGTGGCGTTTTCCGCCAGCTCGCGATTGCGCTCGATGATCTGGTTCAAGTGCCCACGGCCTTCGAGCCAAGCCGTCGTCAGCTCTGTGTTCAGTGCCAGTCGCGCCCCTTCGTAATCCTTGCGTTGATACAGGTCCAGGACCTTCGCCAGGGCTTTGTTGAAGTCCTGGTGGTTGACCTCGAACTCGTCGAAAGAGACCTGGTCGGCCGGGTCCTGGATCAGTTTCTGATAGCTCTGTATTTCTTCGCGCAGGTGCTGCTCGAAGCCTTGGTAGCGGGCCTTGTCCTCGGCGGTGATTTCCCGGTTTCCAGAGAGACCGACGATTTGCTGGGTCAGGACATAGCTGTCGACCCAGCCACCGCGGATCATCGAACTGAAATACACCCCTGGCACCGCATCGGTCCGGACCTTTTCTCCACTGTCCTGGATCTTCAACAACCGTGAATACGAGACAATCACCATCAGCAGCATAATGGCGATGATCACCGCAAAACTCGCCAGGATGCGTTGGCGCAATGTCCAATTCTTCACAGTAAAACCTCGGGCACTTGAAAATGCTGGGAAGTATAGCCGAGGGTGGCGTGGCGCCTGTATGGCGGCGAGGGAGGATTTTGACCAATCCAAGGCCCGCCACTACTGAAGAATGGAATGCGTCCCTGTGGGAGCGAGCTTGCTCGCGATTGCGGTGTATCAGTCAAACATGCTGTGCCTGACCGGCCCCATCGCGAGCAAGCTCGCTCCCACAAGGAAATGCGTTGGATACAGAATGATCAAACACCACAAACCCACTGTGGGAGCGGGCTTGCTCGCGATTACGGTGTATCAGTCCAAAATGCTGTGACTGACTGGACGCAATCGCGAGCAAGCTCGCTCCCACAGGGAATAGCGTTGGACACAAGACTACCAAACACCACAAAACCACTGTGGGAGCGGGCTTGCTCGCGAAAGCGGTGCATCAGTCGACATTTCCATTGACTGACACACCGCCTTCGCGAGCAAGCCCGCTCCCACAGGGGATAGCGATGGGGACTTCTATACAGTCGCCTGACGCACCTGTTTTTCCAGTTCCACCTTCAACCCTGGCTCCAGCTTGAGTTGGCGCGCCAGTTCGTCGAGGTAGGACTTCTCCATGAAGTTTTCCTCGTCCACCAGCATCACGCTGGCGATGTACATTTCCGCGGCGATTTCCGGGGTGCTGGCGGCGCGGGCGACGTCGGTGGGGTCCAGGGGTTTGTTCAGTTCGGCGTGCAGCCAGTGTTGCAGCTCCTGGTCGTTGTCGAGCTTGGTGAACTCACCTTCGATCAACTGTCGTTCGCGCTCGTCCACGTGGCCGTCGGCCTTGGCCGCCGCCACCAGCGCCTTGAGGATCGCCTGGCTATGCTGTTCGACCTGCGCCGGGGGCACGCGATCGAGGGTCTGCGGTTCGGTTTTCGGCGCATTGCCCTGCTGGGCCTGCCAGTTTCCATAGGCTTTGTAAGCGATCACGCCCAAGGCAGCCAGGCCACCATAGGCCAGGGCCTTGCCGCCGAAGTTGCGGGCTTTCTTGTTGCCCAGCAACAGGCCCATGGCCCCGGCGGCCAGTGCCCCGCCACCCGCGCCGGAAAGCATCCCGCCCAGGTTGCCGGAGCCGCCGAGCAACCCACCCAGGCCGCCGGACGACTTGCCCTGTGAACCGCCAGCCTTGTTCTGCAACATTTCCTGGCCGGACTTGAGAAGCTGATCGAGCAATCCACGGGTGTTCATTTGTTGCCTCCACATTGTCGGGTCAACGTAAGGCCCCCAGCCTAGATCGAAAGTGCCCGACGCCGTTGGCGAGATTGCTTCCAGATGTTGCCTGCCCCATTCAAAGAAGCACTCACCTGCCCTTCTAAAAAAACGATATACACTCCAACACATCGATAAAAACAGCCCACCGGTATGCCCCCATGATGACCCTGCGTCAGATCCGTCATTTCATCGCCGTGGCCGAAACCGGCTCCATCTCCGCCGCCGCGCAAACGGCGTTCATTTCCCAATCCACCCTGACCCTGGCCATCCAGCAACTGGAACAGGACATCGGCGTCAACCTGTTCAACCGCCACGCCAAGGGCATGACCCTGACCCATCAGGGGCATCAGTTCCTGCGCCAGGCCCACCTGATCCTGGCCACCGTCGACAATGCCAAGCGCAGCCTGCAACAAAGTACCGACCAGGTCGCCGGCCAAGTCACCATCGGCGTCACCAGCCTGGTCGCCGGCTATTACCTGGCAGACCTGCTGACCCGTTTCCAGCGCGCCTATCCCAACGTGGAGATCCGCGTGATGGAGGACGAGCGGCCGTACATCGAGCATTTGCTGGTCAGCGGCGAAATCGATGTCGGGGTGCTGATCCTGTCCAACCTGGAAGACCGCCACGCCTTGCAGACCGAAGTCCTGACGCACTCGCCACACCGGTTATGGTTGCCGGCACAGCATCCCTTGCTGGAGCACGACAGCATCCACCTGGCCGATGTGGCCCGCGAGCCGCTGATCCAGCTGAACGTCGATGAAATGGACCGCAACGCCCAGCGCCTATGGCGCAGCGCAGGCCTGCAACCGAAGGTCACCCTGCGCACTGCCTCGACCGAAGCGGTGCGCAGCCTGGTGGCGGCGGGATTGGGCGTGTCGATCCAGCCGGACATGACGTACCGCCCCTGGTCGCTGGAAGGCGACATCATCGAAGCCCGACCGATTGCCGACCTCAACCAGACCCTCGACGTCGGCCTGGCCTGGCGCCGGGGCACGGCGCGGCCGGCGTCGGTCGACCCGTTCCTGGCCGTCGCCCGGGAACAGCCCCATGGCGGGCGCAAGCCATCTATTTAATCGAATGCTGCCTTGAGTATTTCGAATTTGTCGGCCTAGAGGCTGAGCACTAATCTGACTACGCCACCCCTCTCCTGTGGGAGCCGAGCTTGCTCGCGATAGCGGCGGGTCAGACAACATTGATTCAACTGACAGACCGCTATCGCGAGCAAGCTCGGCTCCCACAGGTTCTGTTCTGTGGTTCAACAGGCATCTATAAAAAGAGAAATCGGACATGGCTGGCACGCAAACCCCGTTATGCACCGCGTTGCTGATCGACGGGGAACTCATCCCCGGTGAAGGCCTTGTCGAGTCGATCCTCAATCCGGCCACCGGTGAAGTGGTGGCTCACATCGCCGAGGCCAGCACCGAACAGGTGGAAGCCGCGATCCTCGCCGCCCATCGCGCCTTTGACAGTTGGTCGCACACCACGCCGCAGCAGCGCTCGAACCTGTTGCTGGACATCGCCAACGCCATCGAAAAAAACGCCGATGAACTGGCCCGCCTCGAATCCCTGAACTGCGGCAAGCCGCTTCACCTGGCGCGCCAGGATGACCTGAGCGCCACGGTGGATGTCTTTCGTTTCTTCGCCGGCGCGGTGCGCTGCCAGACCGGCCAGCTCAGTGGCGAATACCTGCCCGGCTACACCAGTATGGTGCGCCGCGACCCGATCGGCGTGGTGGCGTCCATCGCGCCGTGGAACTACCCGATCATGATGGCCGCCTGGAAAATCGCCCCCGCCCTGGCCGCCGGCAATACGCTGGTGTTCAAGCCCTCGGAACACACGCCGCTGTCGATCCTGGCCCTGGCGCCGATCCTGGCCCAGTTGCTGCCACGGGGCGTGATCAACATCCTTTGCGGGGGCGGCGAAGGAGTGGGCAGCCACCTGGTCAGCCACCCGAAAGTGCGCATGGTCTCGCTGACCGGCGATATCGTCACCGGGCAGAAGATCCTCCAGGCGGCGGCGAAAACCCTCAAGCGCACGCACCTGGAGCTGGGTGGCAAGGCGCCGGTGATCGTCTGCAACGACGCCGACATCCAGGCCGTGGTCGAAGGCGTGCGCACCTACGGTTACTACAACGCCGGGCAGGATTGCACCGCAGCGTGCCGGATCTACGCCCAGGAGGGGATTCACGACCGTCTGGTGGCCGAGCTCGGCGCGGCGGTCAGCAGCCTGCGCTTTGCCGGCAAGCGCGATGCCGACAATGAGATCGGCCCGCTGATCAGCACCCGCCAGCGCGACCGCGTGGCCAGTTTTGTCGAGCGCGCCCTCGGCCAGCCGCATATCGAACGCATCACCGGCGCGGCGGTGCATTCCGGCGCCGGTTTCTACTACCAACCCACGCTGCTGGCCGGCTGCAAGCAAAGCGACGAAATCGTCCAGCGCGAGGTGTTCGGCCCGGTCGTCACCGTGACCCGTTTCGACGAACTCAGCCAGGCGGTGGACTGGGCCAACGATTCCGAATACGGCCTGGCCTCCTCGGTGTGGACCCAGAACCTGGACAAGGCCATGCAGGTGGCAGCGCGGCTGCAATACGGCTGCACCTGGATCAACAGCCATTTCATGCTGGTCAGCGAAATGCCCCACGGCGGCCTGAAACGTTCGGGTTATGGGAAAGACCTGTCCAGCGATTCGCTCCAGGACTACAGCGTGGTGCGCCACATCATGGCCCGCCACGGCCAGCATCTGTAGCTAACAGCACTACTCTAATAACAGGCCAGCCATGGCGCTTCACCCGGTTCGAACACTGCCCCGACCATAATTAAAGCAAGAGGGATTTCCATGTACGCGCACAAGACCGTATTGCTCAGTGCACTCACCACGGCGCTTTTGACCAGCGCCAGCCTCCAGGCCGCCGAACCGCTCAAGGCCGTCGGCGCTGGCGAGGGCCAACTGGATATCGTCGCCTGGCCGGGTTATATCGAACGCGGCGAAAGCGACAAGGCCTACGACTGGGTCACGGGTTTCGAAAAGGAAACCGGCTGCAAGGTCAATGTGAAAACCGCCGCCACGTCCGACGAAATGGTCAGCCTGATGACCAAGGGGGGCTACGACCTGGTCACCGCCTCCGGCGACGCCTCGTTGCGGCTGATTGCCGGCAAGCGTGTACAGCCGATCAACACCGCGCTGATCGCCAACTGGAAGAACCTCGACCCGCGTCTCAAGGATGCGCCATGGTACGTGGTCAACCAGCAAACCTACGGCACCCCGTATCAATGGGGCCCGAACGTCCTGATGTACAACACCGAGGTGTTCAAGCAGGCGCCTACCAGTTGGAGCGTGCTGTTCAACGCCCAGGACCTGCCCGACGGCAAGCCGAACAAGGGGCGCGTGCAAGCCTACGATGGCCCGATCTACATCGCCGACGCGGCGTTGTACCTCAAGACCGCCAAGCCTGAGCTGGGCATCAAGGACCCGTACCAACTCGACGAAGCCCAGTACAAGGCCGTGCTGGAATTGCTGCGGGCCCAGCAGCCGTTGATCCACCGCTACTGGCACGACACCACTGTGCAGATGAGCGACTTCAAGAACGAAGGCGTGGTGGCGTCCGGCGCCTGGCCGTATCAGGTCAACGGCTTGATGAACGAGAAACAACCGATCGCCTCGACCATTCCGAAAGAAGGCGCCACCGGTTGGGCCGACACCACGATGCTGCACGCCGAGGCCAAGCATCCCAACTGTGCGTACAAATGGATGGACTGGTCGCTGCAACCCAAAGTCCAGGGTGACGTGGCCGCCTGGTTCGGCTCCCTGCCTGCGGTGCCGGCAGCGTGCAAAGGCAGCGAGCTGCTGGGCGCCGAAGGCTGCAAGACCAACGGTTTCGATCAGTTCGACAAGATCGCCTTCTGGAAAACCCCACAGGCCGAGGGCGGCAAGTTCGTGCCGTACAGCCGCTGGACCCAGGATTACATTGCGATCATGGGCGGGCGGTAAGTCCAATCAGTCGGTGTAGTTCACTGTGTGGGAGCAAGGCTTGCCCGCGATGAAGATGATGCGGTCTGCCGGTGAACCGAGGCGCCTGTATCGCGAGCAAGCTTTGCTCCCACAGCTTTGCTCCCACCAGCACTGCTCCCACAGCTTTGGTACACGGCAACCCAGCAACGATCCAACAGCAGTCGCGCTTTTTTTGGAGCCCCGCACCATGACGCTTGCAGTCCAGTTCACCCAGGTATCCCGTCAGTTCGGCGATGTGAAGGCCGTTGACCGGGTCTCCATTGATATCCAGGACGGCGAGTTCTTTTCCATGCTGGGCCCGTCCGGCTCGGGCAAGACCACCTGCCTGCGGCTGATCGCCGGGTTCGAGCAACCCAGTGCCGGCTCGATCCGTATCCACGGCGAAGAAGCCACCGGACTCGCTCCGTACCAGCGGGACGTCAATACGGTTTTCCAGGATTACGCCCTCTTCCCCCACATGAACGTGCGCGACAACGTGGCCTACGGCTTGAAAGTCAAAGGCGTCGCCAAGGCCGAGCGCATCCAGCGCGCCAACGAAGCCCTGGAGATGGTCGCCCTGGACGGCTATGGCGAACGCAAGCCGGTGCAGCTCTCCGGCGGCCAGCGCCAACGCGTGGCCCTGGCCCGTGCGTTGGTCAATCGTCCGCGGGTGTTGTTGCTCGATGAACCCTTGGGCGCCTTGGACCTGAAGCTGCGCGAACAAATGCAGGGCGAGTTGAAGAAGCTGCAACGCCAACTGGGCATCACCTTCATTTTCGTCACCCACGACCAGACCGAAGCGCTGTCGATGTCCGACCGCGTGGCGGTGTTCAACAAGGGGCGCATCGAACAAGTCGATACCCCACGCAACCTGTACATGAAACCGGCGACCACCTTCGTCGCCGAATTCGTCGGCACCTCCAACGTGATTCGTGGCGAGCTGGCCCGGGAACTGAGCGGTTATCCACAGCCGTTTTCGATTCGCCCGGAACACGTGCGTTTCGCCGAAGGCCCGTTGGCCAGCCATGAAATCGAAGTCCACGGCCTGCTGCACGACATCCAGTACCAGGGCAGCGCCACACGCTACGAGTTGAAACTTGCCAACGGCCAGACCCTGAACCTCAGCCAGGCCAACACCCAATGGCTCGACAACACAGCCCAGCACCAGACCGGCCAGCACCTCAGCGTCCGCTGGGCCCGTGAGGCGATGGTCACGCTGCACGACACCGCCAGTGGCGAGGTGTGAGATGAACACCCTGGCCATCACCCAAGCGCCTGCGCCCGGTTCGCCGCTGCGGCGGTTTGCCAACCTGCTGTACCGACGGCCCAACCTGTACCTGTCGCTGTTGCTGGTGCCGCCGCTGCTCTGGTTCGGCGCGATCTACCTCGGCTCGCTGCTGACCCTGCTGTGGCAAGGTTTCTACACCTTCGACGACTTCACCATGGCGGTCACGCCGGACCTGACCCTGGCGAACTTCACCGCGCTGTTCCAGCCCTCGAACTTCGACATCATTTTGCGCACCCTGAGCATGGCCATTGCGGTGTCCATCGCCAGCGCCATCGTCGCGTTCCCGATCGCCTATTACATGGCGCGCTACACCCGTGGCAAGACCAAGGCGTTCTTCTACATCGCAGTGATGCTGCCGATGTGGGCCAGCTATATCGTCAAGGCCTATGCCTGGACGCTGCTGCTGGCCAAGGGCGGCGTGGCTCAGTGGTTCGTCCAGCACCTGGGCCTGGGGCCGGTGTTGCAATTCGTGCTAGGGATCCCGGGGGTGGGTGGCAGCACCTTGTCCACTTCGCACCTGGGACGCTTCCTGGTGTTTGTCTACATCTGGCTGCCGTTCATGATCCTGCCGATCCAGGCCTCCCTGGAGCGTCTGCCGCCGTCGCTGCTGCAAGCCTCTGCGGACCTGGGCGCCAGGCCACGCCAGACGTTCATGCAGGTGATCCTGCCGCTATCGATCCCGGGCATCGCCGCCGGCTCGATCTTTACCTTCTCGCTGACCCTGGGAGACTTCATCGTACCGCAACTGGTGGGCCCGCCGGGCTACTTCGTTGGCAGCATGGTCTACGCCCAGCAAGGCGCCATCGGCAACATGCCCATGGCCGCGGCGTTCACGCTGGTGCCCATCGTGCTGATCGCGATCTATCTATCCATCGTCAAGCGACTGGGGGCCTTCGATGCACTCTGACTCTCAAGACCGGGCCTCGTGGGGCCTGCGCATCGCGGCGTGGGGCGGATTGGTGTTCCTGCATTTTCCGATCCTGATCATCTTCCTCTATGCTTTCAACACCGAGGACGCCGCGTTCAGCTTCCCGCCCAAGGGCCTGACCCTGAAGTGGTTCAGCGTCGCCTTCTCGCGCCCGGATGTGCTGGAGGCGATCAAGCTGTCGTTGCAGATCGCGGCCATCGCCACGCTGATCGCCATGGTGCTCGGCACCCTGGCCTCGGCGGCGCTGTACCGGCGCGACTTCTTCGGCAAACAGGGCATTTCGCTGATGTTGATCCTGCCGATTGCCTTGCCAGGGATCATCACCGGCATTGCGCTGCTGGCGACCTTCAAGACCCTGGGCATCGAACCGGGGATGTTCACCATCGTCGTAGGCCACGCCACCTTCTGCGTGGTGATCGTCTACAACAACGTCATCGCCCGCCTGCGCCGTACCTCCCACAGCCTGATCGAAGCCTCGATGGACCTGGGCGCCGACGGCTGGCAGACCTTTCGCTACATCATCCTGCCCAATCTGGGGTCGGCACTGCTGGCCGGTGGGATGCTCGCGTTTGCGCTGTCGTTCGACGAGATCATCGTCACCACCTTCACCGCCGGCCACGAACGCACGCTGCCGCTGTGGCTGCTCAACCAGCTCAGCCGCCCGCGCGACGTGCCGGTGACCAACGTGGTGGCGATGCTGGTGATGATGGTCACGATGTTGCCGATATTGGGCGCGTATTACCTGACCCGGGGCGGTGAAAGCGTGGCGGGGAGCGGCGGGAAATAATCAACGGTGATCGCTCACTGCGGGAGCCGCAATCCTGTGGGAGCGAGCTTGCTCGCGAAGGCGTCGTGTCAGTCGCTGCAAAGACTGAATGATCCACCGCTATCGCGAGCAAGCTCGCTCCCACAGGGGACTTGGGAAACCTTCAAGAGGACTTGGACATGCAAACCAAACTGCTGATCAACGGCCACCTGGTAAACGGCGAAGGCCCTGGCCAGGCTGTGTTCAACCCATCGCTGGGCCGGGTACTGGTGGAAATCAACGAAGCCAGCGAAGCCCAGGTCGATGCCGCCGTGCGCGCCGCCGACGCAGCCTTCGAGGCCTGGTCGCAAGTGCCACCCAAGGACCGCTCCCTGCTGCTGCTCAAACTGGCCGATGCCATCGAAGCACACGGCGAGGAACTGGCGAAGCTGGAGTCGGACAACTGCGGCAAACCCTTGAGCGCTGCGCTGAACGACGAGATCCCGGCGATTGCCGACGTGTTCCGCTTCTTTGCCGGTGCCAGCCGTTGCATGAGCGGTTCGGCGGGCGGCGAATACCTGCCGGGCCACACCTCGATGATCCGTCGCGACCCGGTGGGCGTCATCGCCTCCATCGCGCCGTGGAACTACCCGCTGATGATGGTCGCCTGGAAAATCGCCCCGGCCCTCGCCGCCGGCAATACCGTGGTGCTCAAGCCTTCGGAGCAAACCCCGCTGACGGCGCTGCGCCTGGCGGAACTGGCGGCGGAGATTTTCCCGGCCGGCGTGCTCAACGTGATCTTCGGCCGAGGGCCAACCGTCGGCAACCCGCTGGTCACTCACCCGAAAGTGCGCATGGTGTCGCTGACGGGCTCCATCGCCACCGGCTCGAACATCATTTCCAGCACCTCCGACAGCGTCAAGCGTATGCACATGGAGCTGGGCGGCAAGGCCCCGGTGATCATTTTCGACGACGCCGACATTGACGCGGCCGTGGAAGGCATCCGCACCTTCGGGTTCTACAACGCCGGCCAGGACTGCACCGCTGCCTGCCGCATCTATGCCCAGCAAGGCATCTATGACCAGTTCGTCGAGAAGCTCGGTGCCGCGGTGGGCAGCATCAAGTACGGCCTGCAGGGTGCATCCGACACCGAGATGGGCCCGCTGATCACCGCCCAGCACCGCGACCGCGTGGCCGCTTTCGTCGAGCGGGCCATCGCCCAGCCGCATATCCGCCTGGTCACCGGTGGCAAGGCCGTGGACGGCAACGGGTTCTTCTTCGAACCCACGGTGCTGGCCGACGCCCAGCAGGATGACGAAATCGTCCGCCGGGAAGTCTTCGGGCCGGTGGTGTCCGTCACCCCGTTCCTCGACGAAGCGCAAGTGCTGGCCTGGGCCAACGATTCGGACTACGGCCTGGCCTCATCGGTATGGACCGCCGACATCGGCCGCGCCCATCGCCTGTCGGCACGCCTGCAATACGGTTGCACCTGGGTGAACACCCACTTCATGCTCGTCAGCGAAATGCCCCATGGCGGTCAGAAACGTTCCGGCTATGGCAAGGACATGTCCATGTACGGGCTGGAGGATTACACGGTGGTGCGGCATGTGATGTTCAAGCATTGACGACAAGACAACGTTGGCAACACATGCTCGCGCCTGCCCTGCGTTCGCCCTGCTAAGGTTTTCGTCGATCGGTGCACGCCTGCCGGTTGACGGAAATCCTGGCAGCACCTAGGGTGTCTACAACGTATACACCTTGGAGATCAGCCATGGCCTCGCCCGTTTTGTCCTTTCGTGTGGAAGAAGGTCTGGCTCAACAGCTGGACTCGCTGGCTGCCGCCACCGACCGCGACCGCCAGTATCACCTCAAGCGTGCACTGGTCCGATATGTGGAAGCCGAATCCTGGCATCTGCAAGCCATCAGCGAAGGCATAGCCGATGCCGACGCTGGAAATCTGACCGATCTGGACGCCGTGAAGGCTAAGTGGGCAAAGCGTGCCGAGCATCGTACTGACCGACAAAGCACAGAGTGACCTCGACTCGATCCACGAACATCACCAAAGCGCTATCGGCGCGGAAGGCGCCGATGATGTCATCCGCGCCATCCTGGAGACACTGCGTCAACTGCAACGCTTTCCCGGTTCGGGCCGTCCTTCGCTCGCTCCCGATATCCGCGAGCTGGTGCTGACACGCTACCCGTTCGTTGCCCCCTACCGGCTCAAGCATGGCCAACTGCAGGTCCTGCGGATACTGCACCAGCGCACCGAACGTCGCCAGGACTGGTCGCCAGAGTGATGTTGGCCGGTGCTCCCGCCCCGGCCGCTCACCTGCACCACGCTTCAAAACCGCGAAACACTGCGCATCGCATCCACCAGGTAACGCATGGCGATGCGGTCGTTTTCCGACAACTCCCGATAGCGCTCGACCAGTCTCAATTCTTCCAGGCTGAGCCGGCGTGGCCTGCGCGGGTTGGTCAGGCCTGGAAAGATCCCCAGCATTTCGGTAATGCCCTGTATTTTTGTCATGAGTTGTCCTTCTTTACGTCGAGGTTTGACCTGATAGCGCCGTCTGAACCCGGGTTGGATCGTCTATCACGCTAAAGAATAGGGAGGATTCAAAGCGTGAAAAGGGAGTTTTAGAGTAATTAGTCAAAAAAAGTTGGAATCGACATAAAAAAAGAAATAACTGTAAGAAAATTTGACCAAGCCCCGCTTTCCTCGCTCTCAAAGCCTGTATTTCCCCTATGATTTTGCGCCTCGGTGAACCGATCCAGCTCACAGGCATCTGTTCTAACGTTCGTCGCGTTTGGCCAAAGGCATGTCCGAACTCCTTTATCAGTCTTTGTTGCCAGGGTCGGCTCGGGACTGTTTTGAGAAAGGTTGTATTTATGCACCGCAGGAATCTGCTCAAGGCCTCCATGGCCTTCGCCGCCTACACCGGGCTGTCGGCCTCCGGGCTCATGGCCGCACGCGCCTGGGCCGCCGATCAGACTGCCGACGGCGAAGCCCGTCCCTTCGATTTCAACGGTTTGAACGATCAGGCCAAGCGGCTGGCCGAGAGCCGCTACGTCGACACCAAGCAAGTCCTGCCACCGACCCTGGCGCAAATGTCGCCGTTGCAGTTCAACGCCATCCAATACGACGTCAATCACTCGTTATGGAATGACCTGGAAGGGCGGCAACTGGATGCGCAGTTCTTCCACGTTGGCATGGGCTTCAAGCAGCCGGTGCGCATGTACAGCGTCGACCCGAAGACGCGCATGGCCCGTGAGGTGCACTTCCGTCCGGAACTGTTCAACTACGAGAAAACCACGGTCAACACCTCGCAACTGACGGGTGACCTGGGCTTCGCCGGCTTTCGTGTCTTCAAGGCGCCGGAGCTGGCTCGGCACGACATCGTTTCGTTCCTGGGGGCCAGCTACTTCCGCGCCGTGGATGCCAGCGGCCAGTACGGGCTGTCGGCCCGCGGCTTGGCCATCGACACCTACGCCAAGAAGCAAGAGGAGTTCCCGGATTTCACCAAGTTCTGGTTCGAAACCCCGGACAAGAACAGTACCCGCTTCGTGGTCTACGCCCTGCTCGACTCCCCCAGCGCCACCGGAGCCTATCGGTTCGACATCGATTGCCAGCCGACCCGGGTGGTGATGGAGATCGACGCGCACATCAACGCCCGTACCGCGATCCAGCAATTGGGCATCGCCCCCATGACCAGCATGTTCAGCTGCGGCACCGTCGAACGGCGCATGTGCGACACCATCCACCCGCAAATCCATGACTCCGACCGGCTGGCCATGTGGCGCGGCAACGGCGAGTGGGTCTGCCGGCCGTTGAACAACCCCGCGACCCTGCAATTCAATGCCTTCGCCGACAACAATCCGAAAGGTTTCGGCCTGGTACAGACCGACCACGACTTTGCCAGTTACCAGGACACCGTGGACTGGTACAGCAAGCGTCCAAGCCTGTGGGTCGAACCGACGACGGCCTGGGGCGAAGGCTCGGTGGATCTGCTGGAGATCCCGACCACCGGCGAAACCCTGGACAACATTGTCGCGTTCTGGACGCCGAAAAAACCGGTGGCCGCCGGCGACTCGCTGAACTACGGCTACAAGCTCTACTGGAGCGCGCTGCCGCCGGTCAGCACCGACCTGGCCCACGTCGACGCCACCCGTTCAGGCATGGGCGGCTTCATCGAAGGCTGGGCACCGGGCGAGCATTACCCAACCGTCTGGGCACGTCGTTTCGCCGTGGACTTCAGCGGCGGCGGCCTCGACCAACTGCCACCGGGCACCGGCATCGAACCGGTGGTGACCTGCTCCCACGGCGAGGTGAAGGACTTCAACGTGTTGGTACTGGATGCAATCAAGGGCTATCGCATCACGTTCGACTGGTACCCGACCGACGATCGGGTGGACCCAGTGCAGATGCGCCTGTTCATTCGCACCAAGGACCGCACCTTGAGCGAGACCTGGTTGTATCAGTACTTCCCGCCGGCGCCGGATAAGCGTAAGTACCCCTGATATTGATCCGGTACTTGGGCTGGCCCCATCGCGAGCAAGCTCGCTCCCACAGTGGATTTGTGTCGTTCACACATACCCCGTGGGAGCGAGCTTGCTCGCGATGAGGCCGCTACAGCCACCGAATAATCCAGCCCGATAAACAAAAGCCCCGGCCAATAACGACCGGGGCTTTTTGTTTTATCGGGCCCTCAGTCCCGCAAATCCGACTCATGAATCGGCTGGTCCCGATGGGTGGCTCGCTGGTACTGCGCCGGCCATGTGGCCTTGCGGCCGCCCAGGTCATCATCGGCATGCAGGGCCCAGTACGGATCGCGCAACAATTCGCGGGCCAGGAAAATGATGTCGGCCTGGCAGGTGCGCAGGATGTGTTCGGCCTGGGCCGGTTCGGTGATCATGCCGACGGTACCGGTGGCGATTTCCGACTCCTTGCGCACCCGTTCGGCAAAGCGGGTCTGGTAACCCGGGCCGGTGGGAATTTCCGCATTGGCGGCCGTACCCCCCGATGACACATCGATCAGGTCCACCCCCAGCGCCCTGAAGCGCCGCGCCAACTCCACGGTTTCATCCGGGTTCCAACCGTCCTCGACCCAATCGGTGGCGGAGACGCGAACGAACACCGGCAGCTCTTCAGGCCATACGGCCCGGATTGCTTCGGTGACTTGCAGTACCAGGCGGATGCGGTTCTCGAACGAGCCGCCGTATTGATCGCGCCGCTGATTGCTCAAGGGCGACAGGAACTGATGCAGCAGATAACCATGGGCCGCGTGGACCTCGACCACCTTGAAGCCGGCCGTGAGGGCGCGCTTGGCCGCATCCACGAAGGCCTGGATCAAATCGGCGATCTGCCCCTCGTCCAACTGCACCGGCTGGGTGTGTTGCGGGTCGAAGGCAATCGGCGACGGGCCGACCGGCACCCAGCCGCCGTCGGCCGGTTTGACGCTGCCATGCTTGCCCAGCCAGGGCCGCCAGGTGCTGGCCTTGCGCCCGGCATGGGCCAGTTGGATGCCCGGCACGGCCCCTTGGGCGGTGATGAAGCGGGTGATGCGTTGCAAGGGTTCGATCTGTTCGTCGTTCCACAGCCCCAGGTCCTGGGCGGTGATGCGGCCGTCGGCGGTCACGGCGGTGGCTTCGGTGAACACCAGGCCGGCACCGCCCACGGCGCGGCTGCCCAAGTGCACCAGGTGCCAATCGTTGGCCAGGCCATCGGTGCTCGAATACTGGCACATCGGCGATACCGCGATGCGATTGGGCAGGGTCAATTGGCGAAGGGTATAGGGTTCCAGCAGCAGACTCATGGGGCACCTCTCGAATCAGTGGGCAGGCTCCAGGGTTCTGTTTGAACAGTCGACGAGTGACAAAAGGTGCAACACCCGCCCCCGCGGGCAAAAAATTCGACAAGACGTCACAAGGGCTATCAAGCAGTGCTTAGAGCCTAGTCGACAACCCGGAAGGATGGAGGGTTCAGAACTTAAAAACCGACGGTGTGATGAGAGGGCTTGCTCCTGCTTGGGCCGGTCACTGTGTGGCGAGGGGATTTATCCCCGCTGGGCTGCGCAGCAGCCCCTAAATATTCCTGCACCGCATTTCCTCAGCCAAACGGCGCTGGCCGGTTCCACGACTGCTTCGCAGCCGAGCGGGGATAAATCCCCTCGCCACAAGTGCTATCACCTGATAGATAACACTTGTGTCTACCGCGGCTCGATATGGGCAATCATCAACTGCACCGTTTCCTGGCCGCGGAACTCGTTGAGGTCGAGCTTGTAGGCCAGCTCCACCCAGCGCACGGTAGGGTTGGGCCAGATCTCGCGGTCGATGCCAAAGGCGATACCATCGAGCTTCACCGAGCCGCACTCGCTCTTGAGGATGACCTTCAGGTGCCGTTCGCCCACCACGCGTTGTTCGACCAACTGGAACACGCCATGGAACATCGGCTCCGGGAAATGCTGGCCCCAGGGACCGGCATGGCGCAGCGCCCGGGCCAGCTCCAGGTGGAATTCCTCCACCGCCAAGGTGCCGTCCGACAACAGTCGGCCGGTCAGGTCTTCTTCGCGCAATTGCCGACGCACTTCCGCGTCGAACGCTTCGGCGAACAACGGAAAATTCGCCTCCGGCAGCGTCAGCCCCGCCGCCATGGCGTGACCGCCGTACTTGCTGATCAGAGTCGGATGCTGCGCCGCCACCACGCTCAGCGCATCGCGAATGTGAAAGCCCGGTACCGAACGACCCGAACCCTTGAGCAAGCCGTCCCCGGCATCGGCAAAGGCAATGGTCGGGCGGAAATAACGCTCTTTCATCCGCGAGGCGAGGATGCCGATCACCCCTTGGTGCCACTGAGGATCGAACAGGCACAAACCGAATGGCATCGACTCCACCGGCAGGTCCTTGAGCTGGGCCAGGGCTTCACGCTGCATGCCCTGCTCAATGGACTTGCGGTCCTGGTTCATGCCGTCCAGTTGCGCCGCCATCTCCCGCGCCAGGGCCGGGTCGTCGGTGAGCAGGCATTCGATGCCCAGGCTCATGTCGTCCAGGCGCCCGGCCGCATTCAGACGCGGCCCGAGGATAAATCCGAGATCGGTGGAGGTAATCCGTGCAGCGTCGCGCTTGGCCACTTCCAGGATCGCCTTGATGCCGGGCCGGGCGCGTCCGGCGCGAATCCGTTCCAGGCCCTGGTGCACCAGGATCCGGTTATTCGCGTCCAGGGGCACCACGTCGGCCACGCTGCCCAGGGCCACCAGGTCGAGCAATTCACCGATGTTCGGCTGGGGTGTGCTCGCGTACCAGCCCAGGCTGCGCAGACGCGCCCGCAGGGCCATCAGCACATAGAAAATCACCCCGACACCGGCCAGGGCCTTGCTCGGGAATTCGCAGCCCGGCTGGTTCGGATTGACGATGGCATCGGCCGCCGGCAATTCGAGGCCAGGCAAGTGGTGGTCGGTGACCAGCACCTGGAGCCCCGCCGCTTTCGCCGCCGCCACGCCTTCCACGCTGGAGATGCCGTTATCCACGGTGATCAGCAACTGCGGTTCGCGGGTCAAGGCAACTTCGACGATTTCCGGGGTCAGTCCGTAGCCATATTCGAAGCGATTAGGCACCAGGTAATCGACATGGGCCGCACCGAGCAGGCGCAAGCCCAGCATGCCCACGGTGCTGGCGGTCGCGCCATCGGCATCGAAGTCCCCCACGATCAGGATGCGCTGGCGCTGCTCCAACGCCGTCACCAGCAGATCCACCGCGGCGTCGATCCCCTTGAGCTGCTGAAAGGGAATCAAGCGCGCCAGGCTCTTGTCCAGCTCAGCCTCGGACTGCACGCCGCGTGCTGCGTACAGGCGGGTCAACAGGGGCGGCAGGTCACCGAGGAATGGCAGGGTGTCGGGCAGTTGGCGGGGTTCTATGCGCATGGGGTGACGAAATTTTCTCTGGAAATCATGAAGGTTGTGGCAAGGAACGCTTGGGTGGGAGCGAGCTTGCTCGCGAATGCGGCGGCACATTCAACATCAATGCAGACTGATCTGCCGTCTTCGCGAGCAAGCTCGCTCCCACAATGAGTTCACTCAATACCGGGTCAATGGCTCAACCACGCTCGCCCAGCAACCATTGCAGCTGGACTTCATGCTGACCACGGTCGTCGGTCACGAAAATCGTGCCCTCGCTGATCATCACATCCCACTTGATCACCCGGGGCATGTCCTTGGCCAGGGTTTCGAGTACTTCCTGGGGCACGGCGGCGATGTTGACGTTCTTCAGGTTCTTGACCGCCGGGATCACCTTGCCTTCCCACACCCGCAGGCTGCCATAGGCCAGCAGGCTGGTGCGCTCGGTCCGGCGCGAGCACCAGGTCAGGCGATCAGCATCCGGCTGGCCGACTTCGATCCAGTGCAGCACACGGTCATCCAGGCTCTTTTCCCACAGCGCAGGCTCATCGACGTCTGACAGACCACGACCAAACGCCAGCAGCTCGTTGTACCAGAACGCGTACGCCAGCAGGCGCACGGTCATGCGCTCTTCGGTTTCCGAAGGGTGGCGGGCGATGGTCTGCTTCACATTCTCGTACACATTGCGGTCGAGGTCGGTGAGGTTCAGTTCAAACTTGTAGGTCGTGGACGGCTGGGCCATGAACGGGCTTCTTGATACGAGGAAAGGCGGCAAGTCTAACCGATGACGCGGGCAATCCACGAATTGCCGACCATCAACCTGCGGCGACCGGCCTTGGCCTATGATAAAACGCTCTATTCGTTCTGCCTTTGTCCTACAGGATCCGTCATGTCGCTTACTGCCAAACCCCTTGCCGGCGTCAAAGTCATCGAACTTGGCACCTTGATTGCCGGGCCCTTCGCCTCGCGCATCTGCGGCGAATTCGGTGCCGAAGTCATCAAGGTCGAATCGCCCGATGGCGGTGATCCGCTGCGCAAGTGGCGCAAGCTGTACGAAGGCACCTCGCTGTGGTGGTTCGTCCAGGCACGCAACAAGAAGTCCCTGACCTTGAATCTCAAGCACCCTGAAGGCCTGGCGATCCTGAAAAAACTGCTCGGCGAAGCCGACATCCTGATCGAGAACTTTCGCCCCGGCGTATTGGAAAAGCTCGGCCTGGGCTGGGATGTGCTGCATGCACTGAACCCGAAACTGGTGATGGTGCGGCTTTCGGGCTTCGGCCAGACCGGGCCGATGAAAGACCAACCGGGGTTTGGCGCGGTGGGCGAATCCATGGGCGGCCTGCGCTACATCACCGGCTTCGACGACCGCCCGCCAGTGCGCACCGGGATCTCCATCGGCGACTCCATCGCCGCCCTCTGGGGGGTGATTGGCGGATTGATGGCCCTGCGTCACCGCGAGATCAACGGCGGCACTGGACAAGTGGTGGACGTGGCCTTGTACGAGGCGATTTTCGCCATGATGGAAAGCATGGTGCCGGAGTTCGATGTGTTCGGGTTCATCCGCGAGCGTACCGGCAATATCATGCCCGGCATCACCCCCTCGTCCATCCACACCAGCGCCGATGGCAAGCACGTGCAGATTGGCGCCAACGGCGATGCGATTTTCAAGCGCTTCATGCAGATCATCGGCCGTGACGACCTGGCCAATGACCCGCAACTGGCCAGCAATGATGGCCGTGACAGCCGGCGCGATGAGCTCTACGGCGTGATCGATCGCTGGGTCAACGCGCTGCCGCTCGATAGCGTTATCGACCAACTGAACCAGGCCGGCGTGCCGGCCAGTCGGATCTTCAGCGCCGAAGATATGTTCAGCGACCCGCAGTTCCTCGCCCGAGAGATGTTCCTGCAGGCCAAGCTGCCGGACGGCAAGTCGTTCAAGATGCCGGGGATCGTACCGAAACTTTCCGACACCCCAGGCACCTGCGAATGGGTCGGCCCGGCGCTGGGTGAACACAACGCCCAAGTGCTCGGCGAGCTGGGCTACGATGCACAGCAGATCGCCAGACTGCGCAGCGACGGCGCCATTTGACGCACCGCAGGGGGCAGTCACTGAAAATCAAACTGTGGGAGCGAGCTTGCTCGCGATAGCGTCGGTTCAGCCGGCTTGATGTTGACTGGCACACCGCAATCGCGAGCAAGCTCGCTCCCACAATTGGATCGGGGTACATTCGCAAGAGATAGGCCGGCTACTAGGCCGCCTTCGCGAGCGAGCTCGCTCCCACAGGGGAAACGCGGTCCCCATCAAGAGCCAGGTCGGCTGTTAGGCCGCCTCGGGGTGGACGTTGATCTCGGGCGCCCCGTTAACCACGATGGCCGAACGCAGGCATTGTGGAGTGGGCATCCCGGCATGGATGCCGGGATAGCCGCGCTGGGCCATGGATGGCCCTTCGCGGCGGGCCCACGGAGCAATGCCTGCGTTCGGGCATGCCGAGCCTAAGCGAGGCACCGAGTGGTGGGGCAAAAGCGCTTTGGTTACTTTCGCGCTTTTCGAAAGTGACCCGCCGTCAGGGCGGAACCCTAAGTGGCCGTTACCGCAGCAATGGATATGTACTCAATGACCAACATCCAGGCCAGCTGCAAGTCCGCCATCGCGAGCAAGCTCGCTCCCACAAAGATTTCAGCGCCTGACAGAACACACCAAAAGCTTAAACGCTGGGCAAAAAGAAACCCCGAGAAGTGGGGAGACGACTCGGGGTTAAACGTAACCAATCAAGGTTAGTACAACAAGCGACAAGCACCGGAGCACAATGCTCGCTCTTGCTGGTAAAGGCTCTGACTCATCAGGACGTAGGAAGGTTCCCACAAAAGCCCAGTCAATTCGCCGCGACCATGACCTTGTCGCGCGCCAGATTGCGCAACGCCGCAATCACACAGGGCTCCAGGCGCCCCTCGGCAATCAGCACATCGCGATGCAGGCCATCGACAACGTCGGTCAACTGACGCTTGTCAGTCAATTGGGCCTGGTTGAACACTCGCTCGACCATGATGACCCCGCTGGCATTCTTCAACGTCACCCGGCATTCGCCCTTGGCGCCGGTGGGAGTCAGCGAGACCTGATACGGGCTCAAGGCTTCATTCAGCAATAGGCTGATACTTTCCATTCGCTCACCCTTCAATAGTCCGAAACAACTGCATGTTCACAGTAAATGACCGTGGGCCGCAGCAGAAAGTTCGTCAGCGCACCGAACCGGCATGCCCCAACCTGTTCAACCGAGCATGCGCGTCCAATATGACAGGCAAACAACAGCGTTCCCCGTGAGCTGTTAAGGGATGACGGCCGGCTCAGCCAGGCCCCTGTCGCAACGACGCCACCGCCGTCCGACATCGGTCCAGCCCCCCAGAATGCCACGCAGCTGTCCATCAGCCCCATAGAACGGCACCGTCCAATGATAGATTTCCCGCAACCCGCCGCTGAACATCAATTGCCGGTCGACGAATCGAGACTGGCCGGTGCGCAACTGCTCCATCACTTCCCCATGCAGCAGCTCGGCGGTGGCCGGCGGGAATGACGCCGAGTCGGTAAGCCGCGTGCCCCGCAGTTTTTCGAAGCGGGTTGCGAACTGGTCTTCATAACTTTTGTTGCACATGATCAGGCGCCCTTCCAGGTCACAGATGAAAATCGGGTCGGGAATGGCATCCACCAAGGCCCGCTGGAGCATCAACTGGTCCTTGAGGACCGCTTCGGCCCTGAGGCGTTGGTCGATCTGTGTCTGCAGACGGCGGTTCCACAACAGGGACAAGAGGCCAAAGACCACGACCACGGTGACACACCAGTAGCCCCAGCCGGACATCCGCTCCCAGATCGATGGCGTCTGGACGGGGGTCGTACCGGCCATCCATTTCGACCGCAGCGCACGCATGTCCTCGGCCGGGAAGGCTTCCAGGGCTTTATTCAAGATACTCAGCAACGCGGTCAAGTCCTGGCGCACCGCCAGGTAGTCCGGTTCCCACTTGCCCTCAAGACCGCTGCCTACCTGCAACTGCCCGGCTGGATAGAGGTGCACCCCGGTTTCATTTTCGATGGTGGCGTAGGCCTCCCGGCTTTCTACCAGCGCCCGCGCCTCACCATAGGTCTTGGTCGTGCGCAATTTGATCGCCGGGTACTCGCGCCTGATTTCCGCTTCCAAGGCATGCCGTGCTGGCAATGCCAAAACCTTCCCTTCGAGCTGCTCCAGCGAATGGAGGGGCGATTCCCCGTCACGGCCGACGAACACCCAGCCGAAACCACCGAATGCATGGCTGAAACTGAGGAAATCCCGACGTTCTTCATTCATCGCCAGCAGGGTCGTCATGTCTGCCTCACCATTCTCCAGCATCGTCAGCAACTCGCCGGGGGAGAACGACTCCCGATGCACGAACTCAAGGCCAGTCATGTGCGCGATGCGCTGGAGAACGTCGTGGTTCAACCCGCTCCACTGCCCCAGCTCATTCTTGAACAGGTACAGCGGAAACTGGATCGTGGCCACGATGACCCGGGGGTTCTCCTTGATCCACTTCAATTCCTGCGCGTCCAACACCAACCGTTCGCCAGGGTTGGGCGGTGGCGTTTCGAAAGTCGTCAACGGCGCCGCGTTGCCTCCCTGCGTCCAGTACATCAGGGCCAGGCCCATTACCCAGCCCAGGGCTGGTTTGCCTTTGATAAAAAACGACATCTGCATTTCCTTCGAGATGACTCGCCCATCCCTCCAAGGGCGAAAACCCGGCCAGTTTGGCATGCAGAAACAAGAAAGCCCGTCAGGAGACGGGCTTCAAAATGTGACAGGTTTACCCGGTCAGAGTGGCTTGCCGCGATTGCCATGCTGACTGACAAAGGCCTGCACGGCTTTCAAGTCGTTGGCCAACACGGTGCAACGCTCATCTCGCTCAAACAAATCAGAAAGATGCGCAGGCAATTCGAGCGCTTTTCCTACACCTGCTTTCTCCACCGCTTCCGGGAACTTGACCGGGTGCGCCGTGCCCAGGATCACCATCGGAATGTCCAGGCTGCGACGGCATTCACGGGCCGCCCTGACGCCGATAGCCGTGTGCGGATCGAGCAGTTCGCCGCTCTGCGCGAACACCTCGGCGATGGTTTCGCAGGTCTGCTCATCGTCCACGGCCAGGGAGTCGAACAGCTTGCGCGCTTCGGTCCAGCGCTCAGGCTCGACGCTGAAGCCGCCACCCTGGCGGAAGCTGTCCATCAGCCCGGCAATCGCCGCACCGTTGCGACCGTGCAGGTCGAACAGCAGGCGCTCGAAGTTCGACGACACCATGATGTCCATTGAAGGCGATAGCGTGGCGTGCAAGGTTTCCTTGACGTACTGGTTGCCGCTCATGAAGCGGTGCAGGATGTCGTTGCGGTTGGTGGCGACGATCAATTGGTTGATCGGCAGCCCCATGTTGCGCGCCAGGTAACCGGCGAAGATATCGCCGAAGTTGCCGGTCGGCACCGAGAACGACACGGAACGGGCCGGACCGCCCAATTGCAGGGCCGCGTGGAAGTAATAGACGATCTGGGCCATGATCCGCGCCCAGTTGATCGAGTTCACCGCCACCAGCCGCGTGCCCTTGAGGAAGCTCTGGTCGGCGAAGCTGGCCTTGACCATTTCCTGGCAGTCATCGAAATTGCCTTCGATGGCGATGTTGTGGATGTTATCGCCGAAAATCGTCGTCATCTGCCGACGCTGCACTTCCGAAACCCGGTTATGCGGGTGCAGGATGAAAATGTCGACGTTTTCGCAATGCTTGCAGCCTTCGATGGCCGCCGAACCGGTGTCGCCAGAGGTGGCACCGACGATCACCACGCGCTCGCCACGCTTTTGCAGCACGTAGTCCAGCAGGCGACCGAGCAGTTGCAGGGCGAAGTCCTTGAACGCCAGGGTCGGGCCGTGGAACAGCTCCATGACCCATTCGTTACCGTTGAGCTGACGCAGCGGTGCGATGGCATTGTGGGAAAAGACACCATAGGTCTCTTCGAGGATCTTTTTGAAATCGGCGTCCGGGATGCTGCCGGTGACGAACGGGCGCATGACCCGGAACGCCAGCTCGTGATACGGCAGGCCGGCCCAGGAAGCGATTTCTTCCTGGGTGAAGCGCGGCAGGTTTTCCGGCACATAGAGGCCGCCATCCGTGGCCAGGCCGGCCAGGAGGACATCTTCGAAATTCAGGGCCGGTGCCTGGCCGCGGGTGCTGATATAGCGCATTTTTTGGCAAACCTTCGGTTTGAGCTTCAAGGTCAAGCGGCAAGCGACAAGTCAAAGCGGCTCGGCTTCTATTTGCGGCTTGCAGCTTATAACTTGCCGCTAAATTAATTCAAATGTTCGACGCGGATACGGACCACCGGCCCAACGACACCCTGGAGCGCTTCCAGCGCCGCAATCGCATCGTTGATGTTCTGCTCGACCACACGGTGGGTCAGCAGGATCATCGGCACCAGGCCGTCGTGTTCCTCGACTTCCTTCTGCATGATCGACTCGATGTTTATACCGCGCTCCGAGAGGATGCTCGCCACTTGAGCCAGCACGCCCGGATGGTCCTTGGCCTGGATGCGCAGGTAGTAGGAGCTTTCGCATGCCTCGATCGGAAGAATCGGGTGCGCCGACAGCGAGTCCGGCTGGAAGGCCAGGTGCGGCACGCGGTTTTCCGGGTCCGAGGTCATGGCGCGAACCACGTCCACCAGGTCGGCCACCACCGAGGAAGCGGTCGGTTCCATGCCGGCGCCCGCGCCGTAGAACAACGTCGAGCCGGAGGCGTCGCCGTTGACCATCACTGCGTTCATCACGCCGTTGACGTTGGCGATCAGGCGGTCGGCCGGGATCAGCGTCGGATGCACACGCAGCTCGATGCCGCTGGCGGTGCTGCGCGCCACGCCCAGGTGCTTGATGCGGTAGCCCAAGGCTTCGGCGTAGTTCACGTCAGCGGTGGTCAGCTTGGTGATGCCTTCGGTGTAGGCCTTGTCGAACTGCAACGGAATGCCGAACGCAATGGATGCCAGGATCGTCAGCTTGTGCGCTGCGTCGATGCCTTCCACGTCGAACGTCGGATCAGCCTCGGCGTAACCCAGGGCCTGGGCTTCGGCGAGCACGTCTTCGAAGGTGCGACCCTTCTCGCGCATCTCGGTGAGGATGAAGTTGCCGGTGCCGTTGATGATCCCCGCGACCCAGTTGATGCGGTTGGCCGACAGGCCTTCGCGGATCGCCTTGATCACCGGGATACCACCAGCCACGGCGGCTTCGAACGCCACGATCACGCCCTTCTCGCGGGCCTTGGCGAAAATCTCATTACCGTGAACAGCGATAAGCGCCTTGTTCGCGGTGACCACATGCTTGCCATTCTCGATGGCCTTGAGTACCAACTCGCGGGCAACGGTGTAGCCGCCCACCAGCTCTATGACGATGTCGATCTCAGGGTTCGTGGCCACTTCGAACACATCGTTGGTAATCGCAATACCGGTCGTCTGGAACTGAGGCTTTGGCGTGCGCATGGCAATTTGTGCCACTTCGATCCCACGCCCGGCACGACGAGAAATTTCCTCGGCGTTGCGCTGAAGTACGTTGAAGGTGCCGCCACCGACGGTACCTAACCCACAGATGCCTACTTTGACCGGATTCACTCTTGACTCCCCATGAAACGGCCGACGCAAGGTCGGCCGTGAAATACAGCCGCGTAGCAACGCGACTCTGTTTTTAACGGCCCGACGAAAGTTTTCGCCGAGCCGTGATCTTCAAAAGCGGACCGCCCATGATCTATTTCGCGCTCAGGGCCAGTTTGGCCACTTGTGGTGCCGGCTGGTAGCCCGGAATCACTTGGCCGTCGGCCAAAACGATGGCCGGCGTGCCGTTCACGCCAATGGATTGGCCAAGGGCGAATTGCTTGGAAACCGGATTCTCGCACTGGGCGGCCTTGATTTCCTTGCCGTCGACCATCTTGTCCATGGCCGCTTTCTTGTCCTTGGAGCACCAGACCGCCTGCAACTGCTCATCGCCCGGCGAGCCCAAGCCCTGGCGCGGGAACGCTACATAGCGCACTTCGATGCCGCGCTTGTTCAGCTCGGGCACTTCGGCGTGCAGCTTGTGGCAATACGGGCAGGTGGTGTCGGTGAATACGGTGATGTGGGACTTGGTTTCGCCGATCGCCGGATAAACCACGGTTTCAGCGACCGGAATGCCGTTGATCAACTTGGAAATGCCCTGGCGCTCGGTCATCTCGGTGAGGTTGACCGGCTTGCCGTCCTTGAGCGCGAACAGGTTGCCCTGGACGATGTACTGGCCGTCGGCACTGGCGTAAAGCACGCGGCTGCCCTTGAGCTTGACTTCATACAGGCCAGCCATGGGGCTGGCCGAAATGGTGTCGATCGGCACTTCGAGCTGAAGGTTTTCCAGGCTCTTGCGGATAGCCTTGTCGGCCGCGTCGTCGGCAATGGCAAAGGTACTGGCCAACGCAATGGCGGCGGCGGTGAACATCTGGATCAAACGCATGGGGACTCCTGAGGCGAACAAATGAGACGGGAAACGCCGACCCGCAGATTCGGGTTCCAACCGCCCACTGTGCAAACCGACAAAGCCTACCACATAAGGCTGGCGTGGCCGAATGCCGGTGATACAAGGCATTGGTGAACGCTTTTCTGTGGGAGCCGGCTTGTGGGAGCAAGGCTTGCCCGCGATGGCCGCGCCGCGGTGTATCAACGGAGCCGCGTTATCGTTCATCGCGGGCAAGCCTTGCTCCCACGGGAGATTTCATTCAGCCGCGAGGATGATGCTTGGCATGCAAATCCTGCAACCGCGCCCGGGCCACATGGGTGTAGATCTGGGTGGTGGACAGGTCGCTATGGCCCAGCAGCATCTGCACCACCCGCAAGTCGGCACCGTGGTTGAGCAGGTGTGTAGCAAAGGCATGCCGCAAGGTGTGGGGCGAGAGGGATTTGTTGATGCCGGCCACCTTGGCCTGGTGCTTGATGCGATGCCAGAAGGTCTGGCGGGTCATCTGCTCGCCGCGCAGGCTGGGAAACAGCACATCGCTGGGACGCCCGCCCAGCAATTCATGACGGGCATCGCGCATATAACGCTCGACCCAGACAATCGCTTCCTCGCCCATCGGCACCAGGCGCTCCTTGCTGCCCTTGCCCATCACCCGCAGCACGCCCTGGCGCAGGTTGACTTGCTCCAGCGTCAAGCTGATCAACTCGGTGACGCGCAAGCCACAGGCATACAGGACTTCCAACATGGCCCGGTCGCGCTGACCGATGGCCTCGCTGAGATCGGGTGCCGCCAGCAGCGCTTCCACATCGGCTTCCGACAGGGACTTGGGCAGCGGACGCCCCAGTTGCGGCATTTCCACGCGCAAGGTCGGGTCCACCGCGATCAGCTTTTCCCGCAGCAAATAGCGATAAAACCCACGCAGACCGGAGAGAAAACGCGCGGTCGAGCGCGGTTTGTAGTTCTGCTCCAGGCGCCACGCCAAATGATCGAGGATCAACTCCCGGCCGGCATTGACCAGCTCCAGGTGGTTTTCCTGCAGCCAGCCATTGAACAGCGCCAGGTCGCTGCGGTAGGCATCGCGGGTGTTATCGGACAGGCCCTTCTCCAACCACAGGGCGTCGAGAAACTGGTCTATCAGCGGATGATCGATGGCTGGCATAAAGACTCTTGGAGGATGCGGGCACACACGGCATCAAAAGGGGAAATGAAGCCATGCAGGGTGCTCAAAGCGCAAATCGCAGGCAACAAAAAAGCAGCCCGCAGGCTGCTTTTTTTTGCATCGGAAGCTGGACTTAAGCCAGTTTTTCCTTGATGCGAGCTGCTTTACCCGACAGGTCACGCAGGTAGTACAGCTTGGCTTTACGTACGTCACCGCGACGCTTGACAGCCATGCTGTCGATTTGCGGGCTGTAGGTCTGGAAAGTACGCTCTACGCCGACACCGTTGGAGATTTTACGAACGGTGAATGCACTGTTCACGCCACGGTTACGCTTGGCGATAACGACGCCTTCGAACGCTTGCAGACGGGAACGGTCGCCTTCCTTCACTTTCACCTGAACGACAATGGTGTCGCCTGGGGCAAAGGTAGGGATTTCTTTGGTCATCTGCTCTGCTTCGAGTGCAAGGATGATTTTGTTAGTCATGCTGTGCTCCTAAGGCGAGTCGTCGGACTCACCATCGATACGTTGTTAACTATCGTCCCGCTCGCGGATGTATTCCTCGAGCAGCTTCTTCTCTTCTCCAGAAAGCGAGCGGCTTTCCAGAAGATCGGCGCGTCGTTCGTAGGTCCGACCAAGGGACTGCTGCAAACGCCAACGCCGGATGTGCGCGTGGTTGCCACTTAGCAACACGTCGGGAACACGCTGATCCGCATACACCTCCGGTCGGGTGTAGTGCGGGCAATCCAGCAGACCATCCGTAAAGGAATCTTCCTCAGCGGAATCTGCATGCCCTAAAGCTCCAGGCAGCAGTCGTGTAACCGCATCGATCAGGACCATCGCCGGCAGCTCGCCGCCAGACAGTACATAGTCGCCAATCGACCACTCTTCATCGACATGAGCTTCAATGAAACGCTCGTCAATGCCTTCATAACGGCCGGCAATCAGGATCAATGCATCCAAATTCGCCAGCTCGCGTACCGCCGACTGAGTCAGTTGGCGGCCTTGGGGCGACAGGTAGATCACCTTCGCACCCTCCCCGGCTGCCGTCCTGGCCTGAACCAGCGCATCTTCCAGGGGCTTGATCTTCATCACCATGCCCGGACCACCGCCAAACGGGCGATCGTCCACAGTGTGATGCCGATCCGTGGTGTAGTCCCGCGGATTCCAACAGGTGAGCTGCAGCAGCTCCTGCTTCACCGCGCGGCTGGTTATGCCGTACTCGCTGATGGCGGAAAACATCTCGGGAAACAATGTGATGACTTCAACGCGCAAATTAGCCACGTTTAGAAATCCGCATCCCATTCCACCTTCATCTCGCCTGCGGCAAGGTCGACGGCCAACACGCATTGCTCGGTATAGGGCAACAGGCGTTCGCGATCATCCAGGCTGCCGACGCAAGGCTTGACCACCATGACATCGTTCGAACCGGTCTCGAGCAGGTGATCGATTTTCCCGAGCAATTGCCCGAGGTGGTCGATGACCTTCAGACCCACCAGCTGGTACCAGTAGTACTCGCCGTCGGTCAGTTCAGGGAACAGGTTGCGCGGCACGCAGATCTCATAACCGGCCAGAAGACGAGCTTCTTCACGATCATCGAGACCCTTGAGCTTTGCGACCAGGAACTTGTCGTTCCCGCGTCCGCTGACCAGCTCCACCTGTTTCACGCTACCTTCGCGCTTGAGCGTCCAGGTTTTGTAGTCCAACAGGTTCTTGATCGGATCAGTAAAGGAATACACCTTCACTTCGCCGCGAACGCCATGTACAGAATAGATCTTGCCGACAACGATCAAATCATCAGCATCTTTTGGCGTCGCGTTCATATTGCTCAGGCCGCAGCCTTAGCCGATTCCTTCAACAACTGAGCAACACGCTCAGAAGGTTGTGCACCAACGCTCAGCCAGTAGGCTACGCGCTCTTGGTTCACGGACAGACGAACTTCCTGACCACGGGCAACAGGGTTGAAGAAACCAACCTGCTCCTTGTGGGAACCGTCACGCGGGTTGCGGCTGTCGGTTACGGTCAGGTGGTAAAACGGGCGCTTTTTGGAGCCGCCAAGGGCAAGACGGATTGTTAGCATGTGAACATCGTTCCTGTAGTCGGTGCTGCAAATCTAAATGCACAGCGGGCATAGGTGCCCGAAAGGCCGCATATTCTAAGGAATATCCGGACTTTTGCAAATGTCTTTTTCCGGCGCCTGGCGCCATGCGATCAAGATTTGCCATAGAGCCGTCATGAAAAACGGCAAGTCAGCTCCCGCGTAGCGCGGGTTTGCTGGAGATCCCCGCCTCCGTGCGGGGCAACGCCGGCATGACAGCCGGCGCAGATTCTTTACATTTTCGGCATGCCGCCGCCGGGCAACATACCGCCCATGCCGCGCATCATCTTGGCCATCCCGCCCTTGGCGGAGAATTTCTTCATCATCTTCTGCATCTGCTTGTGTTGCTTGATCAAGCGACCGATGTCCTGCACCTGGGTGCCGGAACCCATGGCGATGCGGCGCTTGCGCGAACCGCTGATCAGCTCAGGGTCGCGGCGCTCGGCCGGGGTCATGGAGTTGATGATGGCTTCCATCTGCTTGAACTGCTTTTCAGCCGCGCCCTGGGCATTGCCCATCTGCGCCAGGTTCACGCCACCGATGTTCGGCAGTTTGTCCATGAGGCCGCCAAGGCCGCCCATGTTCTTCATTTGTTGCAGCTGGTCGCGGAAGTCTTCGAGGTCGAAGCCCTTGCCCTTCTTCAGCTTCTTGGCCAGTTTGTCGGCCTTGTCCTTGTCGAGGGTCTGCTCGGCCTGCTCGATCAGGCTGAGCACGTCGCCCATGCCGAGGATACGCGAAGCGATACGCTCAGGGTGGAACGGCTCGAGCGCTTCGCTCTTCTCGCCCATACCGATGAACTTGATCGGCTTGCCGGTGATGGCGCGTACCGACAGCGCGGCACCGCCACGGGCGTCACCGTCGACCTTGGTCAGGACCACACCGGTCAGCGGCAGTGCATCACCGAACGCCTTCGCGGTATTGGCCGCGTCCTGGCCGGTCATGGCATCGACCACAAACAGGGTTTCCACCGGGTTGATCGCGGCATGCAGCGCCTTGATCTCGCCCATCATCTCTTCATCGATGTGCAAACGACCGGCGGTATCGACGATGACCACGTCGATGAACTTGAGCTTCGCTTCCTTAATAGCCGCCTGGGCGATGTCCACCGGCTTCTGGCTCAGGTCGGACGGGAAGAACGTCACGCCGATGTCGTTGGCCAGGGTTTCCAGCTGCTTGATCGCCGCCGGACGGTAGATGTCCGCCGACACCACCATCACCGACTTCTTCTTGCGCTCTTTAAGGAAGCGCGCCAGCTTGCCGACTGTCGTGGTCTTGCCCGCGCCCTGCAGGCCGGCCATCAGCACCACCGCTGGAGGTACGGCGGCGAGGTTCAGGTCTTCGTTGGCGGCGCCCATCAGGCTTTCGAGTTCGGCCTGGACGATCTTCACGAACGCCTGGCCCGGCGTCAGGCTGCGCGACACTTCGGTGCCGACGGCGCGTTCCTTGACCGAATTGACGAAGTCCTTGACCACCGGCAGGGCGACGTCGGCTTCGAGCAACGCCATGCGCACTTCGCGCAGGGTGTCTTTGATGTTGTCCTCGGTCAGTTTCGCCTTGCCGGTGACATGGCGCAGCGTCTGCGAGAGACGGTCGGTTAGGTTTTCAAACATGCGCGATCCTTTCAGGCCCAGATGAGACCGGGATAATGGCGGCCCAGACCGTGAAAAATGTGCTCGGCGAGCCTGCGGCGTGGGCAGGTCGCGGATTATAGCGAAGAAGCGTGCGGCGTACACCTTGCAGTGGTCTTTCGTGTGGAGGGGGTTCTATGCCAAACTCAGCGCCTTTCGGGCTTGCCTAACAGGATTTATGCTCCCCTTGTCACCCAGCTTGCTTGCCACCCTCGCCGCCGCTTGCCTTTATGCCGCTGCGACCCTCTATCAAGGCACCCGCCTGGCCACCGGCGCCAAGGCGAACAAACGCCTGCTGGTCACGCTTGGCGTGCTGGCGGTGCTCGGCCACGCGGCCAGCCTTTATACCCACCTGATGACGCCGATCGGCCTGGGCCTGGATTTTTTCAACGCCGCCAGCCTGATCGCCGTCGCCGTGATCGCCCTCACGCTGCTGGCCTGCTCGCGCATCCCGGTGGAAAACCTGCTGGTGCTGCTGTTCCCGCTGGGGCTGGCCACGGTGCTGCTGGCGCAGTTCGCGCCGTCGGGCACCGTGCAGATCATCGACGAAGAGCCGGGCATCCTCGCCCACATCCTGTTGTCGATCCTCGCCTACGGCCTGTTCACCATCGCGGTGTTCCAGGCCCTGTTGCTGCTGGTGCAGGATCACCAGCTCAAGAACAAGCACCCGTCCGGACTGATCCGCAACTTTCCGCCGCTGCAAACCATGGAAAGCCTGTTGTTCGGTTTCCTCTGGGCCGGCTGGAGCCTGCTGTCGCTGTCGCTGATCTCCGGCTGGTTGTTCGTCGAGAACCTGTTCGCCCAGCACCTGGTGCACAAGACCCTGCTGGCCTGCCTGGCGTGGGTGGTCTTCAGCGTATTGCTGTGGGGCCGCAACCGCCTCGGCTGGCGTGGGCACAAAGCGATTCGCTGGACCCTGGCCGGTTTCTGCCTGCTGATGCTGGCGTACTTCGGCAGCAAGCTGGTCCGTGAATACATCCTGCATATCTGACGGACGGCCCTGATGGATACGTTGCCCGTAGCGCCGTTGTTCGCCGTGCTGGTGGTGCTGATCCTCTGGTCGGCCCTGTTCACGGCCATCGAAGCCGCCCAGCAACACCTGCTGGCCCAGCGTACGGCCTCGCGCGCCAGTGACAAACCGCTGGCGACACTGACATTTCCACTGGCCAGCCTGGTCCTGTGCAATACCCTCTGTCGTGTCCTGGCCGTGGTCATCGGCACCTTGCTGGCGATTTTCACCTGGCTGGAGAACGGCCCCTGGGTCGCCTGGCTCGGCACCAGCGCCGCCCTGCTGATATTCGCCGACTACCTGCCGCGCACCCTGG
The DNA here is from genome assembly GCF_057655955.1 of Pseudomonas sp. Soil_N_39. NCBI lineage: Bacteria > Pseudomonadati > Pseudomonadota > Gammaproteobacteria > Pseudomonadales > Pseudomonadaceae > Pseudomonas > Pseudomonas sp. Soil_N_39. Next base: position 142,391 of record NZ_JBDGLI010000010.1, on the reverse strand, counting down.
CCACCCGCCAGCCCGACGCGGTGCTGGCACTGGGCAACACCTTGCTGGGCATCCCGTTGAAGATCCTCTATCCGTTTGCCTGGCTGTTGAATGGCGCCAGCCAACTGTTGCTGCGTCCATTTGCGCGCAAGCCCGGCATGGTGCAACAGAGCGACGACGAAATGCCCGTGCCGCCGCGCAGCGAGCAGGAATCAGAACACGGCAGCGGCCGGCTGCATCCGATTTCCGGCATCCACGCCCTGGACAACATCACCGTCAACGATATCCTCGTGCCCCGCAGCGAGGTCGATGGGATCAACCTCGACGACCCCATTGGCGAGATCATCGAACAGTTGCGTATGAACCGGCGTACCCGCCTGCCGGTGTTCCACAGCGATATCAATCAGGTCGAAGCGGTGCTCAACACCCGCCAGATCCGTCATTTGCTGGCGGACGCGAGCCTGACCCAGGAAGCGTTGCTGGCCGCCTCCCACGAGCCCTACTTCGTGCCCGAAAGCACGCCACTGCAACTGCAATTGCTGAATTTCCACAAGCAGCAGCGGCGCCTGGGCATGGTGGTGGACGAATACGGCGAAGTGCTGGGCATCGTCACCCTGGAAGACATCCTCGAAGAAATCGTCGGCGAATTCGAGAGCGAGCATAGCCTCGACAACCCCCACGTCCATCCCCAGCCCGATGGCCGCCTGATGATCGATGGCGCGGCGTCGATCCGCGAATTGAACCGGACCCTGGGCTGGCACCTGCCCTGCGACGGCCCCAAGACCCTCAACGGGCTGGTGACCGAAGCCCTGGAAACCATCCCCGAAAGCCCGGTCTGCCTGAAGATCGGGCGCTATCGACTGGAAATCATCGAGACCGTGGACAACCGCGTCAGCCAGGTGCTGGCGTGGCATAACAGTTCGGTGCCGGCCGTTTCCTGACCCCCAACAGGCTCAAGGTAAAACACCGTTGTGGCGAGGGGATTTATCCCCGTTGGGCTGTGAAGCAGCCCCAAATACGGTCAACTCAATTTGTCTGGAACACCGAGTTGTCGGGCTTTAGGGCTGCTGCGCAGCCCAGCGGGGATAAATCCCCTCGCCACAAAAAGCTCATCGCAAGCGCCGATATTGTGCGCGGGCGCTCTTGTTGATTCGTTAGCCCCCTTCCTATACTCAAGCCGCTTACCCAGCCCCGCCCGAACCCCGTGCCTACCCCGCATCCGGCCGGTTCCGGCCAGACCATCGGCAAAATCCGCATAGCCCTGGGACTGTTCCTACCCGAAACAGCGACGGGATACCCGCCCACATCCCTGGGTGTTCGACCATAATAATTCGCTCCAACGGAGCACATGACTGTCAGGGATAACCGCATGACGACCGCTACCTGCAACGAGGCTGTGCCTGCCCAGCCGACCAACTCGGCTACTCGCGTGGCGACCGCGAGTTTCATCGGCACCGCCATCGAGTTCTACGACTTCTACGTCTATGCCACGGCGGCGGCCCTGGTGATCGGGCCGGTGTTCTTTCCGCAAACCTCAGGCACGGCACAGATGCTGTCGTCCTTCCTGACGTTCGGCATCGCCTTCCTCGCCCGTCCGCTGGGTTCGGCGCTGTTCGGCCATTTCGGCGACCGGATCGGGCGCAAGTCGACGCTGGTGGCGTCCCTGCTGCTGATGGGTGTATGCACCACGCTCATTGGCGTGCTGCCCGGTTATGCCAGCATTGGTGCCTGGGCACCAATCCTGCTGTGCCTGCTGCGCTTCGGCCAGGGCCTGGGGTTGGGCGGCGAATGGGGCGGAGCGGCGCTGTTGGCCACCGAGAACGCACCCAAGGGCAAGCGCGCTTGGTTCGGCATGTTTCCCCAACTGGGGCCCTCCATCGGCTTCCTGGCAGCCAACGGGTTGTTCCTGACCCTGGCCATGAGCCTGGACGACGAGCAGTTCCGCTCCTGGGGCTGGCGAATTCCGTTCCTGCTCAGTGCCGTGCTGGTGATTGTCGGCCTCTATGTACGGCTCAAGCTCCATGAAACCCCGGTATTCGCCAATGCCATGGCCCGCCAGGAACGGGTCAAAGTGCCGTTGGTCGAGCTGTTCAGCCAATACTGGGCGCCGACCTTACTGGGCGCGGCGGCGATGGTGGTGTGTTACGCGCTGTTCTACATCTCGACGGTGTTTTCCCTGAGCTACGGGGTGTCGACCCTCGGCTACAGCCGCGAGACATTCCTGGGCCTGCTGTGCTTTGCCGTACTGTTCATGGCCGCTGCAACGCCTCTGTCGGCCTGGGCCAGCGACCGCTACGGCCGCAAACCGATATTGATCATCGGTGGCCTGCTGGCAATTGCCTCGGGTTTCCTCATGGAACCGTTGCTGACCCACGGTTCCACTGGCGGCGTAGCGCTGTTCCTGTGCATCGAGCTGTTCCTGATGGGGGTGACCTTCGCCCCCATGGGCGCCTTGCTGCCGGAACTGTTCCCGACCCATGTGCGCTATACCGGTGCCTCGGCGGCCTACAACCTGGGCGGTATCGTCGGCGCCTCGGCCGCGCCGTTCTTCGCCCAGAAACTGGTGGCGATGGGCGGCTTGAGCTATGTCGGCGGCTATGTTTCAGCGGCCGCGCTGCTCAGCGTCATCGCCGTGCTGTGCCTGAAGGAAACGCGCCACAACGACTTGAACCGGGTGGCCTAGGCTGGGCCCGTGGCGAGGCTTTGCGCCTCGCCACGCAAACCTGTCGCCAGCCTGAACGGCCACCAATGAAATAACCGTTAACAATCGCCCACCATTGAAACCACCCCCCACCTGCCCCATCTAAGACCCATACCCCATTGCGCAGGTGCCCCATGAGCGACCAGCACTCTACTGAAGCCACTAACGACTACGCTGACTCCGAACACATCGAACACACCTCCTCCGGCACCGGCCTGGCGTTGCCCGGCCAGAACCTGCCGGACAAGGTCTACATCATCCCCATCCACAATCGCCCCTTCTTCCCGGCCCAGGTACTGCCGGTCATCGTCAACGAAGAACCGTGGGCCGAGACCCTGGAGCTGGTGGCCAAGTCCGATCACCACTCCCTGGCGCTGTTCTTCATGGACTCGCCCCAGGAAGACCCGCGCCATTTCGACACCTCGAAACTGCCGCTGTACGGCACGCTGGTGAAGGTGCACCACGCCAGCCGGGAAGGCGGCAAGCTGCAATTCGTCGCCCAGGGCCTGACCCGCGTGCGCATCCGCACCTGGCTCAAGCACCATCGCCCGCCGTACCTGGTGGAAGTCGAATACCCGCACCAGCCGAGCGAGCCGACCGACGAGGTCAAGGCCTACGGCATGGCGCTGATCAACGCGATCAAGGAACTGCTGCCGCTCAATCCGCTGTACAGCGAAGAGCTGAAGAACTACCTCAACCGCTTCAGCCCCAACGACCCTTCGCCGCTGACTGACTTTGCCGCCGCGCTCACCTCCGCCACCGGCAATGAGCTGCAGGAAGTGCTCGACTGCGTGCCCATGCTCAAGCGCATGGAAAAAGTGCTGCCGATGTTGCGCAAGGAAGTCGAAGTGGCGCGGTTGCAGAAAGAGATTTCCGCCGAGGTCAACAACAAGATTGGCGAACACCAGCGCCAATTCTTCCTCAAGGAACAGCTCAAGGTCATCCAGCAGGAACTGGGGCTGACCAAGGACGACCGCAGCGCCGACATCGAACAATTCGAGCAGCGGCTGGAAGGCAAAGCGTTGTCGGCCCAGGCGCAGAAGCGTATCGAAGAAGAGATGAACAAACTCTCGATCCTGGAAACCGGCTCGCCGGAATACGCCGTCACCCGCAATTACCTGGATTGGGCGACCTCGGTGCCGTGGGGCGTGTATGGCCAGGACAAGCTCGACCTCAAGCATGCGCGCAAGGTGCTCGACCAGCACCACGCCGGCCTGGACGACATCAAGGACCGCATCCTCGAATTCCTCGCCGTTGGCGCCTACAAAGGCGAGATCAGCGGTTCCATCGTGCTGCTGGTGGGCCCGCCGGGCGTGGGCAAGACCAGTGTCGGCAAGTCCATCGCCGAATCCCTGGGCCGGCCGTTCTACCGCTTCAGCGTTGGCGGCATGCGCGATGAAGCCGAGATCAAGGGCCATCGGCGCACTTACATCGGTGCCCAACCGGGCAAGCTGGTGCAGGCGCTGAAAGATGTCGAAGTGATGAACCCGGTGATCATGCTCGACGAAATCGACAAGATGGGCCAGAGCTACCAAGGTGACCCGGCGTCGGCCTTGCTCGAAACCCTTGATCCGGAACAGAACGTCGAATTCCTCGATCACTACCTGGACCTGCGCCTGGACCTGTCGAAAGTGCTCTTCGTGTGCACCGCCAACACCCTGGACTCGATCCCCGGCCCGCTGCTGGACCGGATGGAAGTGATTCGCCTGTCGGGCTACATCACCGAAGAAAAAGTCGCCATCGCCAAGCGCCACTTGTGGCCCAAGCAACTGGCCAAGGCCGGTGTGTCCAAGGGCAGCCTGAGCATCAACGACAGCGCCCTCAAGGCCCTGATCGACGGTTACGCCCGTGAGGCCGGGGTGCGGCAGTTGGAGAAACAGCTGGGCAAACTGGTGCGCAAGGCGGTGATGAAGCTGATCGACGACCCGAAAGCGGTGATCAAGCTCGGGCCGAAGGACTTAGAGGCGTCCCTGGGCAAACCGGTGTTCCGCAATGAGCAGGTGTTGTCCGGCATCGGGGTGATTACCGGCCTGGCCTGGACCAGCATGGGCGGCGCGACCTTGCCGATTGAGGCGACGCGCATCCACACCCTCAATCGCGGCTTCAAGCTGACCGGGCAACTGGGAGAGGTGATGAAGGAGTCGGCGGAGATCGCCCACAGCTACGTCAGTTCGCACTTGAAGCAATTTGGCGGCGATCCGAAGTTCTTCGACGAAGCCTTTGTTCACCTGCACGTACCGGAAGGCGCCACACCCAAGGACGGCCCGAGTGCCGGTGTGACCATGGCCAGCGCCTTGCTGTCCCTGGCCCGCAACCAGCCGCCGAAAAAAGGCGTGGCCATGACCGGCGAGCTGACCCTCACCGGGCACGTCCTGCCGATTGGTGGCGTGCGCGAGAAAGTCATCGCCGCGCGCCGGCAGAAAATCAATGAACTGATCCTGCCGGAAGCCAACCGGGGCAACTTTGAAGAATTGCCGGACTACCTCAAGGAAGGTGTGACGGTGCACTTTGCCAAGCGGTTTGCGGATGTGGCCAAGGTGCTGTTCTGATAATTATGTAGCGACTGTTCCGGCCCCATCGCGAGCAAGCTCGCTCCCACAGGGTTCGTGTGGATTACAAATTTTGTGAACGACACAAATCCACTGTGGGAGCGAGCTTGCTCGCGATGGGGCCCTGACAGACAACACCTTCCCACCTGACACACCCAGTAGCATCTTCGGTTATGCTCGCCGTTCGTCGTGAATGCCGGAGCCCTTATGTCCCTCACCCGCCTCTTCGTCCCCCTCAGCCTCGCCCTGCTGAGCGCCTGCGCCACGCAAAACAGCAACAACGTGACCGTGGAAAAACTGAGCCAGTGCCCGGTGCGGCTCAATAACGGGCAGAACCTGATTTTGAGCTTGCCGAGCAACCCCACCACCGGTTATCGCTGGGCGATCCAGGATTCGGCCGGGGGCGTGTTGAAAGGCTTGGGGCCGGAGGTCTATCGCAACCCGGAAGACGCCGGCATCGTGGGCGCCGCCGGCGTGTCGACCTGGCGCTTCCAGGCGTTCAGCGCCGGCACCGGGCGCTTGCGCCTGACTTATCAACAGCCTTGGGCACCAGAAGTACCGCCCGTGGAAACCTTTGACTGCGCCATTGCGGTGAACTGACCGTGGGTTGGCTGATCCTCGCACTGATGGGTGCGGCCACCTACCTGTACGGCCTGGCCATGCATGCCACGCTGCTGTGCCTGCTGGTCAAGCCCATGCCCGTGCTGGCCCTGCTCGGCTGGCTGCACGATGCACCGCCCAGCGACTATCGGCGCTGGATCAGCCTCGGGCTGATTTTTTCACTGGTGGGCGATGTGCTGCTGGCCTGGCCGGGGGACCTGTTCGTGTTCGGCCTCGGCGCGTTTCTGCTGGCGCACCTGGCCTACCTGAAAGCCTACCTCAGCGACTGTCGTCGTCCGGCGCTGCTGCCATTGGCCCTGGCCTTGGGCATCGGCGCGGTGCTGTTGGGGATTCTGGTGTCGAGCGGTCTCGGGCCGTTGCTGGTGCCGGTGGTGGTCTACGGCCTGGTCATCAGCGCCATGCTCTGGCGGGCGTTGGCCCGGCTGGGCACCGACGTGCCCAAGCGTTCGGCGTGGCTGGCCGCCGCCGGGGCCCTGGCGTTTGTGTTTTCCGACAGCCTGATCGGCATCAACCGGTTCGTGCAGCCCTTCCATGCCGCGCCTTACCTGATCATCATCAGTTACTGGCTGGGCCAATGGGGCATTACGGCGTCGGCGTTCCCGCAAAAGCGGCACTGAACAAAGATCAATGTGGGAGCGAGGCTCTGTGGGAGCAAGGCTTGCCCGCGATAAAAGCACCGCGGTCTACAGTAAGACCTCATTATCGTTCATCGCGGGCAAGCCTTGCTCCCACAGAGCCTTGCTCCCACAGAGCCTTACTCCCACAGGCCTTGCTCCCACAAAGCTCGCTCCCGCAGGTTTTTTGGTTAAAATGCCGGCCTTTTCACCACCCATGCCGCTGGAACCGCCGTGAGCAAAGACCCCGATCGCTTATTCGCCCAACCCCTGGCCCAAGTGCCGGACTTCGCCTTCAACGAGGACGTGGTGCGGGTGTTTCCGGACATGATCAAGCGTTCGGTGCCGGGTTACCCGACCATCGTCGAAAACCTCGGCGTGCTCGCCGCGCAATTCGCCCAGCCAAGCAGCGTGCTCTATGACCTGGGTTCGTCCCTCGGTGCGGTGACCCAGGCCCTGCGTCGCCATGTGCGCACCGACGGTTGCCGTGTCATCGCTGTGGATAACTCAGCGGCCATGGTCGAGCGTTGTCGCGAATACCTCAACGGCCAGGACTCGATGTTCCAGGAGCTGCTGCCGGTTGAAGTGATCGAAGGTGACATCCTCGCCCTGACGTTCCAGCCGGCCTCGGTGGTGGCCCTGAATTTCACCCTGCAATTCATCGCGCCGGACCAGCGCACCGCACTGTTGAGCCGCATTCGCCAGTCCCTGTTGCCGGGTGGTGCCCTGATCCTGTCGGAAAAATTGCGTTTCAACGATGCCGAGGAGCACGCCCTGCTCACCGACCTGCACGTGGCGTTCAAGCGCGCCAACGGCTACAGCGAGCTGGAGATTGCCCAGAAACGCAGCGCCATCGAAAACGTCATGAAGCCCGACAGCCTCGAGGAGCACCGCGAGCGCCTCTTGGCGGCCGGGTTCTCGAAAGTCGTGCCGTGGTTCCAGTGTCTTAACTTCGCCTCGTTGATTGCCCTGCCATGATTGATCTGTCCCCCCTCGCCCGCCATCTGGCCGGCACACCCCTGGCCGATTGGGCCGCGACGCTGCAGACGCAACTCGACAGCAAGATGGAAAAGGGCCACGGCGACCTGGAGCGTTGGCAAAGCGCGCTCGATGCGCTGCCGGTGTTGCAACCCACCACCGTCGACCTGCTGAACGGGCTGACGCTAGACGCCGATTGTTCCGACGAAACCCGTGGGCAAATGCGTACCGCGTTGATGGGCCTGTCACCCTGGCGCAAAGGGCCTTTCGACCTGTTTGGCGTGCACGTGGACACCGAATGGCGCTCGGATTGGAAGTGGTCACGGGTAGCCCCGCACCTGGATCTCAAAGGCAAGCGCATCCTTGATGTAGGCTGCGGCAACGGTTATTACATGTGGCGCATGCTCGGCGCCGGGGCAGACACGGTGATCGGTGTCGACCCCAACTGGCTGTTCTTCTGCCAGTTCCAGGCGGTGCAGCGCTACCTGTCGCAGCCCAACGCCTGGCATTTGCCATTCCCCTTCGAGGCGCTGCCAGCTGAACTGGAGGGCTTCGACACGGTGTTTTCCATGGGCGTGTTCTACCACCGTCGCTCGCCGATCGAACACTTGCTCGCCTTGAAGGACTGCCTGGTCAAGGGCGGCGAACTGGTGCTGGAAACCCTGGTGATCGAAGGGGACGAACACCAGGTGCTGGTGCCCGAGGACCGCTACGCACAGATGCGCAACGTGTGGTTCCTGCCGTCGGTCCCGGCCCTGGAACGCTGGCTGCGCCGCGCCGGGTTCAGTGACGTGCGTTGCGTGGACGTGAGCCTGACGACCGTGGAAGAACAGCGCAGCACCGAGTGGATGAAGTATCAGTCGCTAAGCGACTTCCTCGATCCCGCCGACCACAGCAAAACCATCGAAGGGCTGCCGGCGCCGAGGCGGGCGGTGATTGTGGCGCGGAAATAAATCGCCCAGGCACCACAAATCCCACTGTGGGAGCGGGCTTGCTCGCGAAGGCGGCAGCACATTCAACACGAATGCAAGCTGACCCACCGCTATCGCGAGCAAGCTCAGCTCCCACAGGGATTGTGGTGAACGCAAGATCTGTGGACACCCGGAACCCCATGTGGGAGCTGAGCTTGCTCGCGATGGCGTCGGACCATTCAACCTCTATGTGACTGACACGCCGCCTTCGCGAGCAAGCCCGCTCCCACAGTGGGGGACAGCGTCAGTCTGAGGATTTGGCTCTTCGGGCCTTGAAGAACTCACTCAGCACCGTACTGCACTCCTCAGCCAACACCCCGCCCTCGAACATCACCCGATGGTTCAGGAAACCCTGGCTGAAAAACTGCCCCTGGCTCTGGACGATACCGGCCTTGGGTTCCAAAGCCCCGTAGACGACCCGGGCGATGCGCGAGTGGACGATGAGGCCGGCGCACATGCTGCACGGTTCCAGCGTCACGTAGAGGGTGCTGCCGGGCAGGCGATAGTTGCTCACCGCCTGGGCGGCGGCGCGGATGGCGACCATTTCCGCGTGGGCGCTGGGGTCGTGGCCGCTGATCGGGCAGTTGAAGCCGCGCCCGATGATCTCGCCGTCCTGCACCAGCACCGCGCCCACCGGCACTTCGCCCAGGACGGCGCCTTGGGCGGCGAGGGCCAGGGCTTCGCGCATGAAGTCCTGGTCACGGCTGCGGTCAATGATCTTGGCGGGGCGAATCTGACGCATCACGCCACCTCGATGGCGGCCATCAGGCCGGTTTCCATGTGATCGATCACATGGCAGTGGAACATCCACACGCCTGGATTATCCGCCACCAGCGCCACCTGCGCCCGCTCGTTCTTGCCCAGCAAGTACGTGTCAGTGAAATACGGCACGACCTTGTGCCGGTTCGACGCGATCACCTTGAAGCTCATGCCGTGCAAATGGATCGGATGCTGGTACTGGGTCATGTTCTTCAATTCAAAAATGTAGCTCTGGCCTTTCTTCAGCGTGGCGATCGGCCGGTCGGCGCAGGTCTTGTCGGTGATGTCCCAGGCCTTGCCGTTGATCTGCCAGAGGCTTGGCGGCTTGCCGTTGTCGACATTGACCGACACCGAGCCGACCCATTCGAAATTGAAGTTGAGTTTCTCGGCATTGGCCAGGTCCGGCTCGGACACCGGATTGGCGGGCAGTGCCGGTGGCCACTGGGTCGGTGCGTCACTGTTGGGCACCGAACGCAGCGTCCCCAAGCGCACCGGGCCGTTGCGCAACGACAACTCTTCACCGGCCGGCGGCGCTTTGATCGCCAGGCAAATGCGCATGCCTGGGCCAAGCCAGTATTCCTTGCCCAGCGGGCGCGGTTCGATGGGGTTGCCGTCCAACGCATAGATCTGCGCTTCAACGCCGGGGATGTTGATGCGGTAAGTCAGGGTGTTGTCGAGGTTGAGCAAACGCACCCGAGTGATCTGCCCGGCCGGCAGGTCAATCACCGCCTGGGGCACGCCGTTGATGGTCGCCAGCCGCCCGGCCGTACCGCCACGCGCCGCCTCGCGGGGAATGCTGAACGCGACAAACTCGCCCTGCTCATCCACATGCCAGCTCTTGAGGCTCAGGGTCTGTTCATATTTGAAGCCGGTGGGCTCGCGCTCTTCGATGATCAACGGCCCCACCAGTCCACGCCCGAGCTCTTCGCTGCTGTTGACGTGGGGGTGATACCAGTAGCTGCCGGCGTCCGGCACGCGGAACTTGTAATCGAAATACTCTCCCGGCAGCACCGGTAGTTGCGAAACATACGGCACGCCGTCCATCTCCAGCGGCAAACGGATCCCGTGCCAATGAATGGTGGTGGCGACCGGCAGGTGGTTGATGAAGCGTACCCGCAACCATTCGCCCTGGCGCACCCGCAACTCGGTGCCCGGTGCCGAAGGACCAAACGCCCAGGCCTGGGTCTTGTGCCCGGCCACCAGTTCGACGTCCAGAGGCGCGGCGATCAATTCATAATCATGACCAGCTTCTGCGTCGGCCCTCTTGCCCAGCCAGTACCGCGACGCGCCGCCTGCACCCACACCAACGACAACAAGACCGGCCAGGCCACCGAGTATTTGGCGACGGGTAAAGGACATGAAGCGACCACCTCTTGAATCTGCGACGGACCATGGGGCCCGCAAAAGGCGAATACGATACACCCGCAGATGAGAAACAGTAAGGCCAGCTAAAATGAAAAAAGCCTCATGGAAGTTATCCACAAGGCTTTTGGTTACCGCCCCACCCGGGGTCAATCAGGCAGCAAACGCGCTTTCTCGCCCCGCGGTGTAAAAAATGCCAGCGCCACCGCAACGATGAATAACGCGGGCACATCGCCCAATAGATGGCCGTATTGGCTCGCCCCGTCCATCCCGACGCCAAACGACTGCACCGCCATGATCGCGCCGTGCACGACGCTCGACCACACGGTGAACCAGATCAGGCTCAGGTGTTTCATCGGTTCGCGAGACGCCATCAGCAGGAACACGCCGAGCGTCGCGTAAATTCCGACGATCATCAGCGGATAGTCGGAATGGCCGCTGTGCCACGCCCAGCCGGACGGCCACAGCATCATCAACGGCCAGATCGCGAAGACGGCAATCACACCGACCACGACCAAAACGATGCGCAAGGCGGCGAGTTTTTGAGTGTCATTCATGGCAGGCTCCTTATTGCGGCATATCGTTTGCCGCAATGGGTGCCAGGAGTATAGAACGCGTGAGGAACTCCCACCGATCTCCCTCGTGGCGAACCGCTTTTGTGGCTCTCACTGGGCTGCGCAGCAGCCCCCAAAAAGTCAGCCCTGCAAGCCGGTAATCAGATGCACCACGCCGTTGTCCAGCATCATCACCCCCATCACACCGGCGACGCTCAACCCGGCCCGATCGATCCGCGTTACGTCCCGCAGTTCTACCCGCAGCCGCGTCAAGGCCACGGGTTGATGGGACTTGAGGTTTTCCGCGCCGCCCAACGCGGCGATGATGGCTGGCGCCAGCCCTTCAACCGCTGGCGACTGCTTGGGCTCTTCGGGTACCAGGTCCGGGGTCAGGGCTTTCCAGAAAGCCTGTTGTAGTTTGTCGAACATGTTCAATGCTCCGTGGCCAAGGTGGCCGGGTTGGCGGTGGATGAGTGAGTACGCAGGAGGTCACGCACCTGCTCCGCGCTTTCCTGGGCCAAGGCCTGTTGAGCCAGCGTGCGGCACTCGCTCAGGCTCCATTCACGCACGCAGGCCTTGATCGACGGAATCAGCGGCACGCTGACCGACAATTCATCCACGCCCAACCCTAGCAACACCGGCACCGCCAGGGGTTCCGAGGCCAGCGCGCCACACACCCCAACCCACTTGCCGTGGGTGCGAGCGGCTTCGACCGTACGGGCGACCAGGCGCAACACCGAGGGATGCAGGCCATCGGCCTGGCTGGCCAGACGCGGGTGGTCACGGTCCATGGCCAGGGTGTATTGGGTCAGGTCGTTGGTGCCGATGGAGAAGAAATCCACTTCAGGGGCAAACAGGTCGGCCATCAGCGCCGCCGCCGGCACTTCGATCATGATGCCCAGCTTCGGCGCCTGCTTGAGTCCCAGGTGGCGGACCTCTTCGTCCAGCATCTGCCGCGCCAGGCGCAGCTCCGCCAATTGCGTGACCATGGGCAACATGATGTGCAGCCGTGCCAACCCCGAACAGGCAAGAATTGCCCGGAACTGTTCGCGCAGCAACTGCGGCCGTTCCAGGCACAGGCGAATACCACGCATGCCCAGGAATGGGTTGGCCTCATGAGCCATCGGCACATAGGCCAGCGGTTTGTCGCCGCCCACGTCCAGGGTGCGAACCACCAGGTTGCGCTCAGGCCCAAGCGCCCGGGCGACGGCGCTGTAGAGGGTCGCTTGCTCGTCATGGCCAGGTGGGTGCGCGCGATCCAGATAGAGCAGTTCGGAGCGCAACAGTCCCACGCCTTCGCCTCCCAGGGCCATGGCCTGCTCCACGTCCCGCAGCGACCCAACATTGGCACTGACTTCGACGCGATGGCCGTCAAGGGTCCGAGCCGCCAGGGCCGACTGTTCCAGGTCACGCTGATGTCGCTGGCGCTGCCGGTCACCCGCGGCCTCGCGTTGCTCGATCAGGGCCTGCTCCGGATTCACATGCAGTTCGCCGCCGTCGGCGTCCAGCAACACCCGGGTGCCGTTATCCAGGGCCAGCACGGATTGCGCCACGCCACACAACGAGGGCAGGCCCAGCGCACGGGCCAGGATCGCGACATGGCTGGTAGCGCCGCCGCCCACGGTGACGAAACCGGCGATGCGTGAGGTGTCGAGGCTGGCGGTCTGGGACGGCGTCAGTTGCTCGGCCACCAGGATCGCCTGTTCAGGCAGGTTCCAGGCGTTGTCCTGCACCCCCAGGATCAGCTTGAGCACCCGTTGCCCGACATCGGCCAGGTCCGTTGCGCGCTCGGCCAGCAAAGCGCTGCCCAATTGCTGGAACAGCGCGGCGCTCGCCTCGGTGGCGGTTTTCCAGGCGAATGCCGCGCTCTTGCCCTCGGCGATCAAGGCTTGGGCCTGCTCCAGCAAGGTGGGGTCTTCCAACAACTCTTGATGGGCCCGAAAAATCTGCGCCTGGACGCTGCCCGCCGCCTCGTCCTGCAAAGCCTTCAAGGCTTGCGTCGCCTGCTCCAATGCTTGATCCAGGGCCGCCTGCTCAGCCTCGATGCCGGCGCCCGCCTCGTCGATGTCCCACACCTGGGAGGCGATCTGGACCACTTCGCCAAACGCCGAACCGGACGACGCGCAGACGCCCCGCAGCCGGCTGGGCAGCGACGGTTCGACGGTCATGGTCGGCTCCAACGCCAGCGGCGCTTGCACCGTTTCGCCGCATCCCGACAGCAGCAACTGTTCCAACGCCTCGATGGCCTGCCCGGCCTGGGGGCCGACGGCACTGATCTGCACGCGGTCACCCTTGGCCGTCTGCAACGCCATGATCGCCACCAGGGACTTGGCGTTGGCGCTGGCTTGCTGTTTATGCAGTTGAATAGTGGCCTCGAACCCCTTGGCCGCTTGGGCGAGCACCGCGGCAGGACGGGCATGCAGGCCGCTTTCATTGGGCACGATCAGCGGCCGGGAAAACAGCACCGAGCCCTGCTGCGCCTCATCAACCGCCCCTTGCTCACCTGAGCGTACCTGCAACAACGGCGTGCCGCTTTCGACGCAAATCGCCTCGTCCACAAGTAGGCGGAAGGGTTCGCCGCTGACCACCAGCATCAGCGTCAACAGACTGCGCGCATGCAAGGCGATGTAGTCGGCATCGAAATCGATCAGCGGCTGGCCGGCCTCGACCCGTTGCCCCATTGCCACCCGCGAGGTGAAGCCGTTACCCGCCAGGTTGACCGTGTCCAGGCCGATGTGCATCAGTACCTGGACACCGTTGTCAGCGGTGATACTCACCGCATGGGCGCTGTCCTGGAGTGTGCCGATGACGCCGGACAGCGGCGCGCAAAGGGTCTGCGAGGTCGGATCGATGCAGATGCCATCCCCCACCACACGGCTGGAGAAGACTGGATCCGGCACACTGTCCAAAGGCATCAGGACCCCGGACAGCGGTGCGAGCAATTGCAAAGGTTGCGTTGTGTTCATGACTTCACCTGCTGCTGTCTATTCTTTTCGCATCGCGGGCACGCAGCGATCAGCGACCCGCGCTACACGGGTCATTTCCACCAATATTCGACCTGCAGGCCCACGTTGGAACCATGTCGCGCACCGCCAAACGCACCGGTGTCCGACAGCGCCGAGCCAGCAGCCAGTTCATTGGCTGCTCGCTGGGCCGCCGCGTTCCAACTGGCGTAGGTGTAATAGAGCCGTATTTCCGGGCGAGCCCAGAATTCCGGGCCCTTGGGCGACCAGGTAGGCGCGAAGGTGAATTTGCTCAGCTTGCGTGTTCCATCGCTGGCCTGCACCTGGTCGTGGCCCAGTTCGGCCACCAGCTTGAACTGGTCGGTGATGGCGTACGCCGGGCGAACGCCCAACGACACCCAGTCCTGGTCGGCGCCGTCGGGACGGATGTCCTTCTGGTACACCGCCTGCACCTGCCCGCCAAAACGCGGCGTGACCTGCCAATCGAAAAACTCCACCAGACGATAGCTCTTGTTGCTGTCGTCCAGCCCGGTATCGCCGGTATACCCCAGCCCGGTGCCTGGGCCCTCGCCGTACTGCAAGGCCAGTTTATTCTTGCCGCCCAGGAAGTCCTGCTGCACATGCTGGGCAGTCAGGGCCCAACCGCGATGGGCGTCACGACGGTCCGCCCGGTCGATGAAGCTCAGGCCAAATTCCAGCTCGCCGCCGGGGTTGGTATTGAAACCGGCGACGTTGAAGTCATGCCGGTTGACCGGGTCTTTCTGGTACAGGTTGTCCTTGCGCGAGAAGGCGTAGCTGTATTTCAGCCCACCGATCAGCACGTCCTCGATCCCACCACCGGTGGCGCTCTGGTTCCAGTAGTAGAAATCCGAGATATGAATGTCGTTACGTTTGTAGTAACGCCGACCTGCCCACAACGACCCGCCGTTCAGGCTAGGCATGTTCGACCATTGGGCATACATCTGCGGCATGCGGGCCGAGCCGTTTTCACCCTGGAAAGTCGGCGTGCGGTCATAGCGGTTGTACAGCGATGCCATGCCGTCCACGCTCAACACCGAGCCATCGTCGAGGGTGAACAGGTCCTGGCGCAGCTCCAGTTCCCCGTACTGCTCGCACTCGTTGCCCAACCGATATTTAGTCTGCGCCCCGGGTAGCTGGAAGCAGGACTGGGAACGGCCATTGGTCGCGCTGCCGACGCCGCTACGCAGATAACCGGAAAATTCCAGCGCCTGAACCGAGGACGGCAGCGCCAGGCAGATACAGGACGCGGCCAGGCCACGGTTTATTATTGTTTTCATATGCCTCTCCATTGTTTCTTATTGTTTTTTTGCTCCATGACTTCCCCCTATTTGCCGTTTGGTTGACGACAAAGGGCCCACGATGCGTCTGGCGCAACGTGTTCGCTGTCAGGCAGTGCCTGGGTCAGGGGAAGTTTTTTATTCAGTCGCTCAAGTGCAGCACGAACGACTCGTAGGGCCGCAGGCGCAGCCGTCGGTATCGGTGTTCGCCGGCCTCGTAGTTGCCGATCACCCAGCGTTGTTTCGTGTCATGGGTGAGAATCCCTTCGGGCAGTTCCACCTCGCAGTCGCCCCCATAAAAATGGCTGACTACCAGCAGGCGCTCCCCCTGCCCTTCGCGCAGGTACGCCCACACGTGCGGATGCTCAGGCAGCAGCAGGCGGTAGACGCCGTCCTGGATCAAGGCTTCGCTGCGACGCAGGGCGATCAGCTCACGGTAGTAATGCAACACCGAGGTCGCGTCTTCTTGTTGTTGCTCGACATTGATGAAAGCGGCGTTGGCCGGCACGCCAATCCAGGGCTCGACCCGGCTGAAACCCGCGTTCGGCCCGGCATTCCATTGCATCGGCGTGCGCCCGTTGTCACGGGACTTCTGCATGATCGGTGCCATGGCCTCGGCTTCGGATACGCCGGCGTTGCGCTTGAGGCGATAGATGTTCAGGGTTTCCACATCGCGGTATTGCTCGATGTGCTCGAAGCCCGGATTGGTCATGCCCAATTCCTCGCCCTGGTACACGAACGGCGTGCCCTGGAGAAAGTGCAACGCCGTGGCGAGCATCTTCGCCGAAGGCACGCGGTATTCACCGTCATCACCGAACCGCGACACCACCCGCGGCTGGTCATGGTTACACCAGAACAGCGCATTCCAACCGTCACCGGCCTGCATGCCGACCTGCCAGTCGGACAGGATGCGTTTGAGCTCGAGAAAATCGAAGTCGGCCCGCACCCACTTTTGCAGGTTCGGGTAATCCACCTTCAAGTGATGGAAATTGAAGGTCATCGACAGTTCGCGCGAAGCCGGACAGGAGTAACGAACGCAGTGCTCAAGGCTGGTGGACGACATCTCGCCGACGTTGATCAGGTCGAAACCCTCGAAGACTTCCCGATGCATTTCCTGCAGGTAGCGGTGCACGTTGGGGCCGTCGGTGTAGAAGCGCCGGCCATCGGTGTGGTCGTCAGGGAAGTCGGCTGGCTTGGAGATCAGGTTGATCACATCGAGACGAAAGCCCCCTACCCCCTTGTCCCGCCAGAAACGCATCATCTTGAACACTTCGGCGCGCACCTGGGGGTTGTCCCAGTTCAGGTCGGCCTGGGTATGGTCGAACAGGTGCAGGTAATACTGGCCAGTCTGCGCTTCGTACTCCCAGGCCGAGCCGCCGAACTTGGACTCCCAGGTGTTCGGCTGGTCCCGCCAGATATAGAAATCGCGGTACGGGTTGTCGAGGCTGCTGCGGGCGGCCTGGAACCAGGGATGCTCGATGGAGGTGTGATTGACCACGATGTCGAGCATCAGCTTGATACCGCGCTTGCGCGCCTCGGCGATCAATAACTCGCAGTCGGCCATGGTGCCGTAGCTGGGGTCGATGGCGTAGTAGTCGCTGATGTCGTAGCCATTGTCCCGCTGCGGCGAACGCAGGAACGGCGTCAGCCACAGGTAGTCCACACCCAGCCAGTGCAAGTAGTCGAGCTTGTCCACCACCCCCAGCAAATCACCGGTGGCCTGGCCGCCATGGCTGTAGAAACTCTTGGGATAGATCTGGTAGATCACCGAGCGTTGCCAGTCTTGCATGTGCGTTTCCTTCAGTCTGTTTGTACCGGCCTTACAGGCCTCATCGCGGGCAAGCCCGGCTCCCACAGGGCTCAGGCCACCCGATACCCCGGCCGAACGATCTTCATGCTCAATGCACAGGTCAGGGCAAAGGGCACGCTCATGGCGATGACCATGCCGACCACGAACATCGGTATGTAGTCAGGCACGATCGAAATGAAACCCGGCAGCCCCCCGACGCCAATCGCCGAGGCCTTGATCTTGTTCAACGACAGGAAAATACAACCCAGGGCCGAGCCGGCCAGGGCGCAATAGAAGGGGAACTTGTAGCGCAGGTTGACGCCGAACATCGCCGGCTCCGTGATCCCGAAATAGGCGGAAATCGCCGAGGTGGACGCCATGCTCTTGTCCCGCGCATTGCGGGTCATGTAGAACACCGCCAGCGCCGCACTGCCCTGGGCCAGGTTGGACATGACGATCATCGGCCAGATGAACGTGCCGCCCTGGGTCGAGATCAACTGCAGGTCCACCGCCAGGAACATGTGGTGCATGCCGGTCACCACCAGCGGTGCATAGAGCAGGCCGAAAATCGCCCCGCCAATCACCGGCGCCAGGTCGAACAGCGCCACCATGCCTTCAGTGATCAGAATGCCCAGGTGCCGGGTGACCGGACCGATGATGGCGAGGGCCAGTACCCCGGTGATCACGATGGTGGTGATGGGGATCACCAGCAGTTGGATCGCGTTGGGCACCCTGGCCCGCAACCATCGCTCGATCACACTCATGACATAGGCCGCCAGCAGGATCGGCAGGATCTGCCCCTGGTAGCCGACTTTCTCGATCCGGAACCAGCCGAAGATGTCGAAGTACGGCAGGCTCTGGCCTTCCAACCCCGCCACGGCCTTGCCGTAGTTCCAGGCGTTGAGCAGGTCCGGGTGGACGAGCATCAGGCCCAGCACGATGCCGAGGATCTCACTGCCGCCGAAACGCTTGGCCGCCGACCAGCCCACCAGGGCCGGGAGGAAAACGAAGGAGGTATTGGCCATCAGGTTGATCAGGCTCCAGACGCCGTCCAGGTTCGGATAGGCATCGAGCAACGTCTGCCCGGCAATGAACATGCCCTTGGCGCCCAGCAGGTTGTTGACGCCCATCAGCAGGCCGGCGATCACCAGGGCGGGCAGGATGGGCATGAACACATCGGACAGCACCCGCACCAGGCGCTGCATGCCGTTGCCCTTCTGTGCGCCCTGGCGCTTGACGTCGGCAATGGTCGCGGCGGCCAGGCCGGTCAGTTCGCGCAGGGCGGCGTAGACCTTTTCCACCTCGCCCGGGCCAATGACCACCTGGAACAGGCCACCGGTAAAAAACGAGCCCTTGACCAGGTCGACCTGGTTCAGCGTGGCACTGTCCACCCGGGCCGCGTCCTTGAGGGACAAGCGCAGGCGCGTCACGCAATGGGCCGCCTGCTCGATATTCTCGACGCCACCCAAGCTTTGCAGCAGCTCACTGGCGATTTTGGGGTAATCGTGGCTCATGCTTTTTTCTTCCGCGTCATTCTTGTTATTGAGAGTCGACAGCACGTGGAAGAGAAAGTACTCGTCTGTACGAGTTAAATCAACAACTCGTACAGACGAGTTGTGTTTTTGTTTATGATGAGCCCCCGAAAATCGCGGAAACGTCCTACGCTCCTGTCGGCGAATAATGACAGCCGAATGGACAAATCCCCCATTTGGCCCGTAAGGTTCCGCCCCGGTGAACAGCGCGGTACAGAGCCCTCTCCATGAGTAAATACAACCAGATCTACAACGATCTGCTGACCAGCATTACCACCGAACGCCTCGAGCGAGGCGCCCGCCTGCCCTCCGAAACCGAACTGATGGACAGCTATCAGGCCAGTCGTGGCACGGTGCGCAAGGCCATCGAACAACTTCAGGAGCGCGGCTTCGCCCAGAAGATCCACGGCAAGGGCACCTTCGTACTGTCCACCCAACCCATCGAATTCCAACTCGGCGGCATCGTCAGCTTCCAGGAGACCTACCCGCGCCTGGGCAACGATGTCAGCACCGAAGTGGTCGAGTTCAGCCAGTTGCCGTTGCAAGGTGCCTTGCTCGAGCACATCAAGGCACCCGCCGGCAGCCAGGTCACCCGCATCAAACGAGTCCGGCGAATCGATGGCAAACGCGTGATCCTGGACATCAACCACTTCGTCAGCGACGTGATCCCCGGCCTGACCCGCGACATCGCCGTGCAGTCGATCTACGCCTTCATCGAACAAACCCTGCAACTGCAAATCGCCTACGCCCAGCGCACCATCGAAGCGGTCCGCTGCGCCAAGGACGATCAGCAGCACCTGGATCTCGACGGCCAGAGCCATGTCATCGTGGTGAGCAACCAGACCTTTCTTCAGGACGGCCGACAGTTCGAGTACACCGAATCGCGGCATACCCTGGATAAGTTTTATTTTTCGGATGTGGCGCGGCGGTGAAGACAAAACGCCGTGTGGATACGGGGTCACGCATTGTGTAATTGGCACGTCACGACAAAAATTGCCAGCCGAGAATCGAGCAGGTTTCAAGATATGTGTTTACATGACAAGCAGAACCCACCATCCGTACAATGCCTGCGTGGCTATGGAACACCTTCCTTCTAACCTCTGATGATCTAGGGGTTCCGCTCTCCACACCGCGCCTGCTTCTTGCAGGCGTTTTTACATCGACTGCAGACGTGACGCTGCAGCTCACTCACCACGGCGGCCAAGGGAGAACATCAAGCATGAATCAGGAGCTGTTCCTGCGTCGCCGTACCAAGGTTCACGTCCCTATGGGCACCGGCGGTGCTACGCGCGCTCAGGTCGCGTCGGCTGTCCAGGAGGTCGCGGCGTTCCGATGCGTGCTATCGGAGCCACTGATCGAGCGACTCGGCATGCTCTCGGCAGCAGAACTCACGCACTGGCTGCGCGACGTTGTCGGAGTGCTTCGGCGGCAGACCGGCGCTCATGTGCACCACCGGCCGCTTTATCCTGCCTTCCCGGAACAAGTTCTGAAGGCCTCAGAGGCGGAGTTATACATTACCGCCGTCATGCACTACCTCACGCTTTGGCGTTTGCCACCAAGCGAACACGCTCGACCCGCAATGCTTGAAGGAAATTTCATATCCCGAGTTATCGAACCGGGCAGCGTCACCGAGTTCGAGTCACTGCTCGAGCCGCTGGTTTCATCGCGTACCTCGCTCGCCGAAGAGGAAACTGCCGATGTCGTCTGGTTTATCCGAACGTACAAAAGCGATGTGTTTCGCCTGTTGCCTGAAGCCGTACCGTTCCGGGAGACTCGTGCATTGGTTGGCGGCGCACTGCTCCTGCATGTAGCCAGCGATGCGCGGCTGGACGCATTCCTGGAGCGAAACGTCGAAACGGCGACAGACGTGCTGCGACTGGCGGTCGCGCTGAATGGAGGCGACGTGTCACTGACGACAGCTTCGACACGTTTCACAGCGATGAAGCGCGCGACGCGCCGTCTGCTGTTGCGCCTACTTGATCGCGCACCCAACGCAGCGGAGGATGTGATGCGTCATACCGAACGCTGGAAACGCCTGGCCGAAGTACTGCATCCGGGGGAGTACGCCGACAAGTATCCACGAGCACTCGTCGCCATCACGGCAGCGCGCCGCAAAGACCCGCAGGCCTCGTTTGGATCACGTGTCGAAACAATGCTTGCCCAACGTCAGATCGCCGCGCTCACGCCCTTATTGCAGGAGCGTCCCGGTGAATTCGCACGACGGCTGGATGTGACCTTGCGCCGCGCGAGCGAAGCAGACGCTGTACTCGACGCGTTTGAAGCCGTCGCGATACAAGTGTCCACCCCCATCCTGCTGCAAGTGCTGGCCCAAGTACGAGCCCCGCGCCCCCTGCCCCTGCGGGCCTTCACGCCGAAAGGGGCATTGGCCAAAGTCTACGGCATTGAGGATCGACGTGAACCTCTCACACCCGAGGTGTTGGCGCGCACAGCCCGAATATGCCAGGACGCTCTCATAACGCGTTTTGCGTCACTACCGCCGCTAGGCCGCTGTTTCATCGACCCTGCCCTGCGCGAATATAGGGTGCCGATGGCACAACGTGCCGCATCGAAGTCGCTGCGTACGCTGGTGCGAGGCAGCCGGTTGCCTATGCCTGACACGCGTTTCATTCGCCTGTTCCTGTGGTGGAAGAACGGCAGTGAACGCACGGACATCGACTTGTCTGCCGCATTTTTCGACGCCAATTTCGTGTTCACGCAAACTGTCGCGTACTACAACCTGAAGGGGTTCGGGGGCTACCACAGCGGCGATATCGTCGACGCGCCCCACGGGGCTTCGGAGTTCATCGACCTCGACCTTGATGCCCTCGTCGAGAAGGGTATCCGCTACGTCGTCACGTCGATCAACTCATACACCGAGCAACCGTACTGCGATCTTCCCGAGTGCTTCGCTGGCTGGATGGCCCGTGCCGACGTGGCATCGGGTGAAGTATTCGAACCGCGATCCGTGATCGACCGTCTCGATATCGCATCCGACACCGAGATCTGTCTGCCATTCGTGATGGACTTGCAGGAGCGACGCGTGATTTGGGCCGATCTGGGGCTCACGTCATCGCCGCGGTGGAACAACGTTCAAAACAACCTGAGTGGGGTATCGTTGATGCTGCGGGCCTTGGTGCACACACCCCGTCCGAATTTGGAGACGCTGTTCGATTTACATGCACGCGCACGAGGAGAACGGGTGGCTTCGCCGCAACAGGCACAGACGGTATTTGCGCCTGATCAAGGGATAACGCCGTTCGATACGGATTTGATTCGGTCGCAGTTTCTCTAATGCCTAAACCAGTCTTTTGACGTTGGCTAAAACCCTTTCCTATGGTCGTCCGAACCTAGTGCGGCATGCTAGCGGGCGCAGGTCAGTGCTGGGGTCTATTCGCTCCCATGTCATGGAAATCCCACTTCAGCGACTCCCCAACACTGTCACCCAACCAAAGCTTCCAACTCTTCGGAAGCCATACCAGGTAACAACGTCGGTCAGCCCGACCAAATCAGTCGCGCTGAGGCGGCAATCGTAGCGGAAGGTGACGGGGAAGCTGCATGAAGGAACTTCAGCGGTCGATAGGCTTTCCCGGGCGATATCGATCAATCACAGCAGCACCCGCTCCACCGTCCTCCTCAAACGCCCGCGAGACGGCATCAACGATTTCAGCCCACACCCCTACCTGCTGCAGCACGGGCAATCCAGAAATGATGTCGTGCACCTGATCTTGTCAGCAAACGGTTAAGGTTGTAAAAAACGATTAGATAATAGGAGCCGCGCACAAAAACGATTACTCCTGACAACCGGCTCGTCAAACTGATGAAGAGGCTGAACATGCTGTTTCCCAACCAAAGCGCCCAACTCTTTGGAAGCCATGCCAGGTAACCGCAGGCCTTCTTTCGCAACGTTGACCTGCAACGCCACCTGGGCCACATCCAACACGTCCTTTGATAAGCGAATAGTTGCCCTTGGTCTGCAGCCAGGCCAGCACGCCGGCCAAATGCCAGATAGATGCACTCGCCTTGTGCACCGACGTCAGCAAGCTGATATTTCCCTCTCAGATGAAGCCTGGAATTGACCCTCAAAAATGAAAAAAGCCCCATGGAAGTTATCCACAAGGCTTTGTTCAGAGCTGGCGCCGGAGCCAATAGCGCGGCCGTCAGCGCCACCGATATTTACGCTTGACTCATTCCCGCCCAGTTATCAATAGACGACGAAAGACCATATAAGGCCTTCCTAAGGCTAAGCCTGATTTTTAGAAGCGATGAAGCAGGAGTAAAGAATATCAGCGAAATCATGCTCGTTGATATCGCCGGTAACCAAATCCCTAACGGCATCCGCTATCAGATCATTATCTAGAGTAATTTCATAATCATTGAGCGAAAGGTACTCCAAGCCGACTGCAAGCCCGGTGCGCTTGTTAGCATCAGGCAGTGCATGGCCTTGCGCGATACTGGCAGTGTACTTGGCGGCAATTTCAAATACATCATCGAGGCCATTATAGGCGATCGCATTGTCGATTCGGGCCAGCGCGCCTTGCAAGATAGGAATATTTACTGGCCCCTTCATGCCGGGCTCGGTAGTCAAGATCTGAGTGTTTATCTCAATGACACGTTCAAATGGAAAGAAGATCAATTCCATTACATGTCAGCCAACTTCTGAAAAGTCTTCTTGTGAGTTCTGAGAACGAGCTTGGTTTCTGAATAAACGATCTGCTTACCCAAGTCGCCACCCAAGTCCAGCTTCTTGATGGCTTTAACTTTAGGCCTCTCTACTATGGATACGCCATAGGTGTTCAGCTTGTGGTTCATGGCTTGAGTACCCCAAACGGCTTGATCATTTTCTGCTCACACGATATCACACTGAGAGGCAAGATACACCGAGCCTTCGACAGCGCCGTACGCCGCCTGCCGATTGGCATCAGTCATTGCTGACAGAAAAAGCATCTCCAGCGGTTAGCGGTTATGCGTCGATCCATTCAACGACAAATGCAAAAAGCCCGCAACTTAGCGGGCTTTTTTGTTAGTCAGCATAGGCCCCTTAGCAGGCGCAGGCTCACTCCCACTCAATCGTCGCCGGCGGCTTGCTCGACACGTCATACGTCACGCGAGAAATACCTTCGATTTCATTGATGATCCGCCCGGAAACGGTCTCCAGCAGCTCGTACGGCAGGTGCGCCCAGCGAGCGGTCATGAAGTCGATGGTTTCCACGGCGCGCAGGGCCACGACCCAGGCGTAGCGACGGCCATCACCAACCACGCCCACCGATTTCACCGGCTGGAACACCACGAAGGCCTGGCTGACCTTGTGGTACCAGTCGGCCTTGCGCAGTTCTTCGATGAAGATATGGTCGGCGCGACGCAGCAGGTCGGCGTATTCCTTCTTCACTTCACCGAGGATCCGCACGCCCAGGCCCGGGCCCGGGAATGGGTGGCGGTAGACCATGTCGTACGGCAGGCCCAGTTCCAGGCCGAGACGACGCACTTCGTCCTTGAACAGTTCGCGCAGCGGCTCGACCAGCTTGAGGTTCATTTCCTCGGGCAGGCCACCGACGTTGTGGTGGGACTTGATCACGTGGGCCTTGCCGCTCTTGGCGCCGGCCGACTCGATCACGTCGGGGTAGATGGTGCCCTGGGCCAGGTACTTGATGTTGTCCAGCTTGCAGGATTCGGCATCGAACACGTCGATGAAGGTGCGGCCGATGATCTTGCGTTTCTTCTCCGGATCGGACTCGCCGGCCAGGTTGTTCAGGAACTGCTCTTCGGCGTTGGCGCGGATCACCTTGACGCCCATGTTCTCGGCGAACATGGCCATCACTTGCTCGCCTTCGTGCAGACGCAACAGGCCGTTGTCGACGAAGACGCAGGTCAGTTGGTCGCCGATGGCTTTGTGCAGCAATGCGGCAACCACCGAAGAGTCCACGCCGCCGGACAGGCCCAGCAGCACGTTATCGGTGCCGACCTGGGCGCGGACCTGGGCGATGGCGTCTTCCGCGATCTTCGACGGGGTCCACAGGGCTTCACACTCGCAGATGTCGAGGATGAAACGCGACAGGATGCGGCCGCCCTGCTTGGTGTGGGTCACTTCCGGGTGGAACTGCACGCCGTAGTAACGGCGGTCATCGTTGAACATGCCGGCGATCGGGCAGCTCGGGGTGCTGGCCAGGATGTGGAAGTCTTCCGGCATCTTGGTGACCTTGTCACCGTGGCTCATCCACACGTCCAGGCCGAACAGGCCGTCGGCGTCGATATGATCTTCGATGCCGTCCAGCAGGCGGCTCTTGCCAACCACGTCAACGCGGGCGTAACCGAACTCACGCAGGTCCGAACCTTCGACCTTGCCGCCCAGTTGTTCAGCCATGGTCTGCATGCCGTAGCAGATACCGAAGACCGGCACGCCCAGGTCGAACACCGCTTGCGGGCAGCGCGGGCTGTTGGCTTCGTGCACGGACTCGGGGCCGCCGGCGAGGATGACGCCTTTAGGCGCGAATTCGCGAATCGCTTCGTCATCCATGTCGAACGGATGCAGTTCGCAGTACACGCCGATCTCACGCACGCGGCGGGCGATCAGTTGGGTGTACTGGGAACCGAAGTCGAGGATCAGGATGCGGTGAGCGTGAATGTCGAGGGCCATGACTCATTCTCATGTAGTGAATCAGAAACAACTCGGGGCTGAATGAACAGCCCCGGTGATTAACATTTTGCTGAAGGCCTTAACCTACGCGGTAGTTCGGCGCTTCCTTGGTGATCTGTACGTCGTGGACATGGGACTCGGCCATACCGGCACCGGTGATGCGCACGAATTCCGGCTTGGTGCGCATCTCTTCGATGTCGGCGCTGCCGGTGTAGCCCATGGAAGAACGCAGGCCGCCCATCAGTTGATGGATGATGGCGCTCAGGGTGCCTTTGTACGGCACGCGACCTTCGATGCCTTCCGGCACCAGCTTCTCGGCACCCGCGGAGGAGTCCTGGAAGTAACGGTCGGAAGAACCCTGGGCCTGGGACATGGCGCCCAGCGAACCCATGCCGCGATAGGCCTTGTAGCTACGGCCCTGGAACAGTTCGATCTCGCCCGGAGCTTCTTCGGTACCGGCGAACATCGAGCCCATCATCACGCAGTAGGCACCGGCGACGATGGCCTTGGACAGGTCACCGGAGAAGCGGATACCGCCGTCGGCGATCAACGGCACGCCAGTGCCTTCAAGGGCGGCGGCGACGTTGGCGATGGCGCTGATCTGCGGCACGCCGACACCAGCGACGATACGGGTGGTGCAGATCGAGCCAGGGCCGATACCGACCTTGACCGCGTCGGCGCCGGCTTCGGCCAGGGCCTTGGCGGCTTCGCCGGTGGCGATGTTGCCGCCGATCACCTGCACGTCAGGGAAGTTCTGCTTGACCCAGCGAACGCGGTCGATCACGCCTTTGGAATGGCCGTGAGCGGTGTCGACCACCACCACGTCAACGCCGGCATTGACCAGGGCGGCGACGCGATCGCCGGTGTCCTTGCCGGTGCCGACCGCAGCGCCGACGCGCAGACGACCTTGGTCGTCCTTGCTGGCCAGCGGGTAGGCCTTGGCTTTTTCGATGTCGTTGACGGTCATCATGCCCTTGAGGGCGAATTTGTCGTCGACGATCAGCACGCGCTCGATGCGGTGTTTGTGCAGCAACTCGCGCACGTCGTCCTTGCTGGTGCCTTCCTTGACCGTGACCAGGCGCTCTTTAGGCGTCATCACTTGGCGGACGGTGGCGTCCAGGCGGTTCTCGAAACGCACGTCGCGGGAGGTGACGATGCCGACCAGGTCACCATCGTGCAGCACCGGAACGCCGGAGATGTTGTGCATGCGGGTCAGTTCGAACAGATCCCTGACCGTGGCGTCAGCCTCGATGGTGATCGGATCCTTGACCACGCCAGCCTCGAACCGCTTGACCTTGCGCACTTCGGCGGCCTGCTGTTCGATGGTCATGTTCTTGTGGATGATACCGATACCGCCTTCCTGGGCCATGGCAATGGCCAGACGGGCTTCGGTCACGGTGTCCATGGCGGCGGAAACCAGAGGGATATTCAGTTCGATGCCACGGGTGAGACGGGTTTTGAGACTGACTTCGTTAGGCAGTACTTCGGAATAACCGGGCACTAGGAGAATGTCGTCGAAGGTCAGAGCTTCTTGGCTGATACGCAGCATCGCGGGGGCTCCCGAGCGGGAAAATGGAAGCGCGCCATTATACTCATGGACCCCGTCTGGCTCAATGTAAAACTCTGTCTATTATTGGCGGGGTGATTGACGGGCTAAAACCCGGCCCCACAGCCAACACATTCCCCTGTGGGAGCGAGCTTGCTCGCGATAGCGGTGGATCAGTCAGCAACAATATTGAATGTGTCGCCGCCATCGCGAGCAAGCTCGCTCCCACATTGGCTCATCAGTGCCTTTACAACTCCACCTTCACCCAACTCACCGGCTGATCCAGCCAATCGGCGAATTCATCGAGGAAGTCCTGCTTGAACCCCGCCTCCAGCCAGTTATTGAAGATGAACCCCAGGTTCGAGAACC
Source organism: Pseudomonas sp. Soil_N_39 (assembly GCF_057655955.1). Classification (NCBI taxonomy): domain Bacteria; kingdom Pseudomonadati; phylum Pseudomonadota; class Gammaproteobacteria; order Pseudomonadales; family Pseudomonadaceae; genus Pseudomonas; species Pseudomonas sp. Soil_N_39. The sequence goes on along the minus strand of NZ_JBDGLI010000010.1, from coordinate 115,175 downwards.
CACACGGCTGCAGGAACAGAAAACCATTGATGTCATCTTCATGACCGCATTCGGGACAGGTGAAGTTGTCGGTGCGCGCAGGCATCCAGTCTTCCAGGCTTTCGAACAACGCCTCGCCCACCTCCCGGCGACACTCGGCGCAACCGGCTTCTTCGAGAAAGCCCTTGGCCGGTGTATATATGCAACGCTTGGTGATGATCTCCAGGCCATTGATCGATTCGCCGAACGGCAAGGCTTCGGGGTGCATGACCACGTCGCGGGCTCCCGGGGCGATGGCGTGGGCCATGCGATTGCCGGTACGTCCACAGGTGGTCAGTTGTTCTTCGACGATATTCTTGCGTACCAGCCAGCGCACGATCGCCCGGGCCCGAGGCTCGTGGACCGGCAGGGTGGAAATTTTCGGGACGATGATGCTTTGCGAATTCATGGCGAGGCCTGGCTGTTTCCCTGGCAGGGTCTGATCAAAGGCCGGCAGCTTAATCCCTGGCGGGGCCAGGTCAAGCACTCAGGTAACGTCCGATCAAGGCAATGCCGCTGGCGAGCACTAGCCAGGTCACCAATCGCACGAACGCCTCTCGCGACATCTTCATGGTCAAGCGACGCCCTGCCCACAACCCCAGCGCCATGGCCGGCAACAAACACAGCGCCAATACCAGCAAGGGTAGCTCGGCATACACGCCGGCGACGATAAACAGGCTCAAGCGCACCACGGTGCTGCAACTGATCAAGGCACTTTGCGTGGCCCGGGCCGGGTCCTTGGGCAGGCGGCTGTTCAGGTAGATGGCATATAAAAAGCCGCCACTGCCAAACAACGCCCCGAACATCCCGCCCACCGTGCCCATCGGAAATGCCCACCGCGAAGACAACTGCGTCGGCCGGGTCTTTATCAACAGGCTATAGATGGCATAGCTGCTGATGAACAGCCCCATCAGCAGCAACAACAGGTCGGACTTGAGGTTGAGCAGGAAAATCACCCCGAGGGTGCAGCCCAGTGCCATGCACGGCAACAGCCGCAGCAGCTCCGGCCGGGACACGTCCCGACGCGATGGCAGCAGGTTGCCGAAGGCCGCGACAAAATCGAGCAGGACCAGCAGCGGAATGATCTTCGACAGTGGCATGAACAGCAGCAGGATGGGCGCGGCCACCAGCGCCGTGCCGAACCCGGCGATGCCGAACACGATGTAGGCAACGGAGATGGCCAGGCCGATCACCAGCCATTGCGTTGGCGCGAATGCCCATTGGCCTAGCCATGACAGAAGATTCATCCGGCACTTCCTTGATGAGGAGAGCGGGACTTTAGCCAGATGTGTCGGGGCATATCCAGCATTTGTGGTGATTGGCCTATCGCTATCGCGAGCAAGCTCGCTCCCACACTGGATCTATGTCGCACCGAAGATCAACTGTGGGAGCGAGCTTGCTCGCGATGCAGACAACCCGGTCTAATTGTCTGCACACCATTGGCGAATCCCCTTATCATGCCGCCCATGATTAAAGATCCCTTTGCCCGACTGGGCCTGGACCGCGAAGTCCTGACTGTCAGCCAGCTCAACGGCCGGGCGCGGGTGTTGCTCGAAGACGTGTTCAGCAACATCTGGGTCGAGGGTGAGATCTCCAACCTCGCCCGTCCGGCCTCCGGCCATGTGTATTTCACCCTCAAGGACAGCGGCGCCCAGGTGCGTTGCGCGCTGTTCCGGCAGAACGCCGCGCGGGTGCGCCAAGCCTTGAAGGACGGGCTGGCGGTGAAGGTGCGCGGCAAGGTCTCGCTGTTCGAAGGTCGTGGCGATTATCAACTCATCCTCGACACCGTCGAGCCGGCCGGCGATGGCGCCCTGCGCCTGGCCTTCGATGCCCTGAAGGAGAAACTCAGCGCCGAAGGCCTGTTCAGTGCCGAGCGCAAGGTGCCGTTGCCGGCCCATCCGCAACGCATCGGCATCATCAGCTCGCCCACGGGGGCGGTGATCCGCGACATCATCAGCGTGTTTCGCCGCCGGGCGCCGCAAATTTCCCTGACGTTGATTCCCACCGCCGTGCAAGGCCGCGAAGCCACCGCGCAAATCGTCCGCGCCCTGAAACTGGCCGATGCCCGGGGTTTCGATGCGCTGATCCTGGCCCGGGGCGGCGGTTCGCTGGAAGACTTGTGGTGCTTCAACGAAGAAGCCGTGGCCAGGGCGGTGGACGCCTGTGTCACGCCGATCGTCAGCGCCGTGGGCCATGAAACCGACGTGTCCATCAGCGATTTCGTCGCCGACGTACGCGCCCCGACTCCCTCCGCCGCAGCCGAACTGCTGGCGCCGGATGCCGGCGACCTGGTGCGTCGGGTCGAGAGCTTGCATCGCCGACTGGTGATGCGCATGCGTGACCGGTTGATGCGCGATCAATTGCGCCTCGAAGGCCTCACCCGACGCCTGCGTCATCCCGGCGAACGCCTGCGCCAGCAAGCCCAACGCCTCGACGACCTGGACATGCGCATGCGCCGGGCCTTCGAGCGCAGCCTCAACACCCGCCGCGAACGACTGATCCGCCTGGAAACCCGCCTGGCCGGGCAACACCCGGGCCGACAGCTGGCCATGTTGCGCCAGCGCCTGGACAGCCTGGCCGAACGCCTGCCCCGGGCCATGCGCGAAGGGCTCAAGGCACGACGCGTGCAATTGCACAACCAGATGCAGACGCTGCACATCGTCAGCCCCCTGGCGACCCTCGGCCGCGGCTACAGCATTTTGCTCGACGAACGCGGCCAGGCGATCCGCAGCGCCGGGCAAACCCAGACCGGCCAGCGCCTGACCGCCAAGCTTGGCGAAGGCGAACTGCTGGTGCGGGTCGAAGACAATCACCTGACGCCGGTCACCCTTTCTTTACTGGATTGATTCATGCCGCGATATCTCGCCCCCTTGTTCTTGCTGTGCCTGACCTTCAATGCCCAGGCCGACAGCTACATCACCCGCCTGTTGAACAAACCGGTGCCCGGCGGCGTGGCCGTGGTGGACCTGGGCAGCGCGGCCCAGGCACCGAAAGCCACTTACCAGGGCAAGCCGGTGCTGGTGGTCAAGGAACAGCAAAACTGGCTGGCGATTGTCGGCATCCCGCTGACGGTCCAGCCCGGCACCCAGCAGATCAGCAGCGGCGGCAGCACCCAGCCGTTCGTGGTCGGCTACAAGAAGTACCCCGAGCAACACATTACCCTGAAGAACAAACGCCAGGTCAATCCGAACCCGGCGGACCTCAAGCGCATCGACGCCGAGCTGGCGGTGCAACTGAAGGCCTACCGCAGCTTCAGCCCGAACATCCCCAGCAACCTGTTGCTGGACAAACCGGTCAACGGCCCGCTGTCGAGCAAGTTCGGCGTGCGCCGTTTCTTCAACGGCGAAGAGCGCAACCCCCACGCCGGCCTGGACTTCGCCGTGCCCGCGGGCACGCCGATCAAGACCCCGGCCGCCGGCAAGGTGATCCTCACCGGCAATTACTTCTTCAACGGCAATACGGTGTTCGTCGACCATGGCCAGGGGTTCATCAGCATGTTCTGCCACATGTCGAAGATCGACGTGAAGGTCGGCCAGCAGTTGGCCCGGGGCACCGTGGTGGGCAAGGTCGGCGCCACCGGCCGCGCGACCGGGCCGCATATGCACTGGAATATCAGCTTGAATGATGCGCGGGTGGATCCGGCGATTTTCATTGGTGCGTTTCAGCCCTGAGTGCTGTGGTGGGACCACTGGCCTCATCGCGAGCAAGCTCGCTCCCACATGGGTATTTCGGCGCTCTCAAAATGCCGCCGTACCTGTGGGAGCGAGCTTGCTCGCGATGGCGGCAGCCGCATCGCCACCCTCCTGTGAATTGCCAAGCTCAAAACATCGACGCAATTTCAAAGATCAACACCTCGAATACGCGCGATTAAATCTCGCAAACCCGCCTAAAAGCAGAACTTCTCTCAATTTTTTCCGACTGCTTGCGATCCGCCCCTCACGCGGTTAGGGTTGAAGCATGAAAACCTCTCACACCCTCATCCAGCTTCGCCAGCACCGCAGCCTGTGCCTTGTCAGCGCACGACTGCCGGGCTGAATCGCGGCACCTCGTCCCGGCTCTGAAGCCACCCCATTAGAACCACCGGCAGGCCGCCTTTTTCCGGCCACGACAATAAGGATTTCCCATGAGCATGCTCAAAGACCCGTCTTCCAAATACCGCGCCTTCCCGACCATCAACCTGCCGGATCGCACCTGGCCGTCGAACACCATCACCGCCGCGCCGATCTGGTGCAGCTCCGACCTGCGCGACGGCAACCAGTCGCTGATCGAGCCGATGGACGCGGTCAAGAAGCTGCGTTTCTGGAAAACCCTGGTCGCGGTGGGCGTGAAGGAAATCGAAGCCTCGTTCCCGGCCGCGTCCCAGACCGACTTCGACTTCGTGCGCACCCTCATCGAAGAAGGCCACATCCCGGACGACACCACCATCCAGGTGCTGACCCAGGCCCGTGAAGACCTGATCGCCCGTACGTTCGAATCCCTGCGGGGTGCGAAGAAAGCCATCGTCCACCTGTACAACGCCACCTGCCCGTCGTTCCGCCGCATCGTGTTCAACCAGGACAAGGAAGGCGTGAAGGAAATCGCGGTGAACGCGGCCAAGCTGTTCGTCAAATACGCCGCGCAGCAGCCGGAAACCCAATGGCAGTTCGAGTACTCGCCAGAAACCTTCAGCGCCACCGAGCTGGAGTTTGCCAAGGAAGTCTGCGACGCGGTGATCGAAGTGTGGAACCCGACCCCGGAGCGCAAGGTGATCCTCAACCTGCCCGCCACCGTGGAAGTCGCCACCCCGAACATCTACGCCGACCAGATCGAGTGGTTCCACCGCAACATCACCCGTCGTGACAGCGTGCTCATCAGCCTGCACACCCACAACGACCGTGGCACCGGCGTGGCCGCCACCGAGCTGGGCCTGATGGCCGGCGCCGACCGTGTCGAAGGCTGCCTGTTCGGCAACGGCGAACGCACCGGTAACGTCGACCTGGTGACCGTGGCGCTGAACCTCTACACCCAGGGCATCAACCCTGAGCTGGACTTCTCCGATATCGACGGCGTGCGCAAAGTGGTCGAGGAATGCAACCAGATCCCGGTGCACCCGCGTCACCCATACGTCGGCGACCTGGTTCACACCGCGTTCTCCGGTTCGCACCAGGATGCCATCCGCAAGGGCTTCGCCCAGCAGAAATCGGACACCCTGTGGGAAGTGCCGTACCTGCCGATCGACCCGGCCGACATCGGTCGCAGCTACGAGGCGGTGATTCGCGTCAACAGCCAGTCGGGCAAGGGCGGTATCGCCTACCTGCTGGAACAGGAATACGGCATCAGCCTGCCGCGTCGCATGCAGATCGAGTTCAGCCAGGTGGTACAGCGCGAAACCGATCGCCTGGGCCTGGAAATGACCGCCCAGCAGATCCACGCCCTGCTGCAGCGTGAATACCTGCAAGCCAACACCCCGTACGCGCTGGTCAGCCATCGCCTGCAAGAGGAAAACGGCAACAGCGCCGTGGAAGTGGAAGTGGCGAGCAAGGGCCAGGGCGAGACCAACCTGCACTGGCGTGGCAGAGGCAACGGCGCCCTGGAAGCGCTGGTGGCCGGCCTGCCGATTCCGGTGGAGATCATGGACTACAACGAACATGCCATCGGCGCCGGCACCAATGCCAAGGCGGCGGCGTACATCGAATTGCGAGTCAACGGCGAGCGTGCGGTGCATGGCGTGGGCATCGATGAGAACATCACCACGGCCAGCTTCAAGGCACTGTTCAGTGCGCTGAACCGGTCGCTGAGCCAGCCGGAGGCCAAGGCGGCCTGATCCACCAATGAAATGCGAAAGGCCCCGGGGTGTGAACCCTGGGGCCTTTTTGTTTGGCGGGTGGTTTTGTGGTGACTGTCAGGGCCTTATCGCGAGCGAGCTCGCTCCCACACGGGATCTTCAGTGGGGCCGGAATCCTGTGCCCGCCTGCCCCCCTGTGGGAGCGAGCTTGCTCGCGATGGCGGCCTGTCAGACACCCCAAATGTCAGGCATGGGTATCGATCGAAACGGTCATCGCCTGCAACAGCGCGGCCTGCAAGGTCTGCAAAGTCGCTTGGGTCGCCATGATCTGGGTCTGAATCGCCATGGTTTCCTGGGCTTTCTGCTCCTCATCAGCCCGGCTTTTTTGCACCCGAGCCAGCTGGGCTTGCTGTTCGGCCAGCAACTTCTCGGTCTGTTCGATCTGCTTCTTCAGTTGTTCGATGACATCGCCGCTGCCGCTGCTGCCGCCCGCACCTGCGATATTCGCGCCGCTGGTGTCGACTTTCAGTTTCTTGTCTTTGTCTTCGCTGCTATCAGTCGATGCCACTGGACTGACCGCTTTCTCTTCTTCAGCCCCGCGGATGGAGACTTTAGGAGCCGACAATGGATAAGGGTTTACGGTGGTTGCGCTGATGCTGGTCATAGGGACTCCTCCTTGGCTGACCAGTTATCGGCACGTAACACCATTCCTTGAGGCTGAATCGTTTCAATTCGTGAATTCGAAGCGATCGGCATCCAGGTTCGCCGGAAACCGCGTGCGATAGGCCGCCAGGTCCATCGCGCTCAAACTTACCGTGAACACGCCATCGGCCTCGCCAGCGCTGAGCAGGGTTTCGCCCTGGAAGTCCAGCACCTGACTGTCACCAGTGTAGGCAAAACCCTTGCCGTCGGTGCCGACGCGGTTGACCGCCGCCACGTAGCACAGGTTCTCGATGGCCCGGGCCGGCAGCAGCCGGTTCCAGTGCATACGCCGCGCTCCGGGCCAGTTGGCGGTGTACAGCAGCAGGTCGGTGTCCTCGGCGTCGCGACTCCAGACTGGAAAGCGCAGGTCGTAGCAGATCAGCGGGCGAATCCGCCAGCCCTTGAGTTCGAACAGCACCTGTCGCTCGCCCGGCGTGTAGTGGTTGTGCTCCCCCGCCATGCGGAACAGATGACGCTTGTCGTAATGCAGCACTTCACCGTCCGGCCGCGCCCACAGCAGGCGATTGCGGTGGCTGCCGTCAGCGGCCTGGACGATCACACTGCCGGTGATGACCGCGTCCAACTTCGCCGCCTGCTCCGTGAGCCAACGACGGGTGGGCCCGTGTTCCGGCTCCGCCAGGGTCTCGGACTCCATGGAAAAACCCGTGGTGAACATTTCCGGAAGGATGATGAGGTCAGCCCCGCGCGCCTGCTCCAGCAGCGCTTCGAAATGCTCCAGGTTAGCCTCGCGGTCGTGCCAGGCCAGGGTGGTCTGGACCAGGGCAATGTCGAGGTCCGGCAACGCGCTCAAATCACGCATAGTTTTTCCGCCGCTTCGCGCAGCGTCTCCTCGCGTTTGGCAAAGCACAGGCGCACCAGGCGCTGGCCTTGGGGTGGGTCCTGGTAGAACACCGAGATCGGAATCGTCGCCACGCCATGCTCGCGGGTCATCCACACCGCCATGTCGACGTCATTCAGGTCCGGGCGAATCTGCGAATAATCCACCAACTGGAAATAAGTACCGGTCACCCGCTTGAAGCTGAACCGTGACGGGGCCAGCAGATCGCAGAACAGGTCGCGCTTGGCCTGGTAGAAGTCCGGCAGTTCATCGACGTGTTCCGGATGCTCAGCCATGTAGTCGGCCAAGGCGTACTGCAACGGCGTTACGCCACAGAAGCTGACGTACTGGTGCACCTTGCGCAGTTCCGCCGTCAGGGCCGCTGGCGCCACCACGTAGCCGGTTTTCCAGCCGGTGACGTGGTAGGTCTTGCCGAACGAACTGACCACGAAGGCGCGGCGGTACAGCTCTTCATGGGCCAGGACACTGGCATGGGCGACGCCGTCGAACACCAGGTGTTCGTAGACCTCATCGCTGACCAGGTAGATGTCCCGGTCGCGAATCAGCGTCGCCAATTGATCCAGTTCGGCGCGGCTGATCAGGGCGCCGCTGGGGTTGTGCGGCGAGTTGAGGATGATCATGCGTGTGCGCGGGCTCAGGGCTTCGCCAAGCTTTTCGAAGTCGATGGCGAAGTCATCCAGGCCCAATGGCACGTGCACGCAACGCCCGCCGGCCAATAGCACGGAAGGCTCGTAACTGTCATAGCTTGGGTCGAAGACGATCACTTCATCGCCGCTGTGGACCACTGCCGCGATGGCACAGAAAATCCCCTGGGTTGCGCCAGGGGTCACGGTGACTTCCTGATCGGCATCGACGTTGACGCCATAACTGCGGGCGATCTTCACCGCGATCTGCTGGCGCAGCGCCGGCAGGCCGGTCATCGGTGAGTACTGGTTATGACCTTGGGCAATGTGCTGGCCGACCGCATCGCGCAGGGCTTGCGGGCCATCGAAATCGGGAAAGCCCTGGGACAGATTCAACGCGCCCGTCTGCGCGGCGAGCTGGGACATCTGGGTGAAAATCGTGATGCCGACGTTCGGCAACTTGCTGGTGATCATCGGGGTTCCCTGGGTCTGCACCCGGCTCAGGCGCGGCGCGGGAGAGCTCGAGGATAGCCCAATCGCCGGGCATGAAAAAGGGTGCCACACAGGGCACCCTTTTTCATGCTGAATACTCATGCCTGTGGGAGCAAGGCTTGCTCCCACAGATCAACATCCCAACTTTCAGATCCAGACTAGATCAGCGCTTGTCGCGGCGCTTCTTGTCAGCCTTCTTGTGGTGCGACATCAAGCGGCGCTTCTTGTTGACCTGGCGGTCGGTGAGCGTGTTCTTGTTGCCTTCGTACGGGTTCTCGCCGCCCTTGAACTCGATGCGGATCGGCGTGCCGACCAGCTTCAGGACGCGACGGTAGGTGTTCTCCAGGTAGCGAACATACGACTTGGGCACTTTCTCGATCTGGTTACCGTGGATCACGATAATCGGCGGGTTGGCACCGCCCAAGTGGGCGTAACGCAGCTTGATCCGACGGTTGTTGACCATCGGTGGCGCGTGCTCGCCTACCGCATCTTCGAGGATCTGGGTCAGGCGGTTGGTCGGCCAGCGGGTGACAGCCGACTTGAACGAGTTCTGCACCGAAGCGTAGAGGTTGCCCACGCCCGTGCCGTGCAGGGCCGAGATGAAGTGGATGTCGGCGAAGTCGACGAAGAACAGCCGGCGCTGCAATTCGACCTTGACGAAATCCCGCTCGCTCGGCGTCATGCCGTCCCACTTGTTGATCGCGATGACCAACGCACGACCGGCTTCCAGGGCAAAGCCCAGTAGGTTCAGGTCGTGATCGACCACGCCTTCGCGGGCGTCCATCACGAAGATCACCACGTTGGCGTCTTTGATCGCCTGCAGGGTCTTGACCACGGAGAACTTTTCAACTTCTTCGTGGATCTTGCCGCGCTTGCGCACACCGGCGGTGTCGATCAGTGTGTACTTCTCTTCGTTACGTTCGAAGGGAATGTAGATGCTGTCACGGGTGGTGCCGGGCTGGTCGTAGACGATGACCCGGTCTTCACCGAGCATGCGGTTGACCAGCGTCGACTTGCCCACGTTGGGGCGGCCGATGATCGCGATCTTGATCCCGTCTTTTTCGCTCGGGCCCGGAATGCGCTTGGCTTCCTCGCCTTCGGCAACGATCTCTTCTTCGCCCTCTTCCGGCTCTTCCGCGTCGTCCTTGGGGAAACTCTCCAGGGCGATTTCCAGCATCTGGGTGATGCCACGACCGTGGGCGCCGGCGATCGGGATCGCCTGGCCCATGCCCAACGGTGCGAACTCGGCGCGGGCCATGTCCGGGTCGATGTTGTCGACCTTGTTGGCAACCACGTAGGAACGCTTGTTACGCTTGCGCAAATGCTCGGCGATCATCTGGTCGGCGGCGGTAAAACCGGCCTTGGCGTCTACCAGGAACAGCACCACATCCGCTTCTTCAATGGCGAGCAGCGACTGCTCGGCCATTTTTTCGTCCATGCCGTGTTCATCACCGGAGATGCCGCCGGTGTCGACCAGAATATAGGTACGCCCTTGCCACTTGGCCTCACCGTATTGGCGATCACGGGTCAGACCGGACAAGTCGCCGACAATGGCGTCGCGAGTCCTGGTCAGGCGGTTGAACAAGGTGGACTTGCCGACGTTCGGTCGGCCCACCAGGGCGATTACGGGAACCATGCGGCTCTCCACTTCGTTATTTCAGAAAATACAAAAGCCGCTGCGAGGCAGCGGCTGGTGCTCGGGGGCCATTCTGTAGGAGCGAGCTTGCTCGCGATAGCGGTAGTCCACTGACATGAATGTCGACTGATCCACCGCTTTCGCGAGCAAGCCCGCTCCCACATGAATGAAGCCGCTTGGGAATTAACCCAAGCATAGTCTTACTTGATGGTCAGGGCTTCCAGTTTGCCGCTGTTGCCATACACATAGATCATGTTGCCCACCACCAGCGGACGGGCACGCAGGCCGTCGCTGTCGATGCGCTCACGGCCGACGAAACGACCGTCCACCTGGCTGAGCAGGTGCAGGTAACCTTCCAGGTCACCCACTGCGACGTAGCTGGAGAACACTTCCGGGGCCGACAGTTGACGACGGGCCAGAGAGTCGTTGCTCCACAAGGCGGTGGTGGAACGCTCGTCAACGCCTTCGACGGTGCCCGAGGACAGGCTCACGTAGACGCTGCCAAAGCCCTGGGCGACACCGGCGTAGCTGGACGCATCGCGCTGCCACAGCGGACGACCGCTTTCCAGGTCCAGTGCCGCCACGCGGCCCTGGTAGCTGGCGACGTACAGCGTACCGCCGGACAGCAGCAAGCCGCCGTCGATGTCGACCACACGCTCCAGCTCCGAACGACCTTGCGGGATCGCTACGCGCTGTTCCCACACCGGCACGCCGTTGGAAACATCCAGGGCCACCACTTTACCGGTCGACAAGCCAGCCACCGCCAGGCGGTTGGTGACGATCGGTGCGCTGGTACCGCGCAAAGTCAGAACCGCCGGGGTGCTGTCGTACAACCAGCGCTGGTTGCCGGTAGCAGCATCCAGGCCGATCAGGCGGTCGTCCTGGGTCTGGACTACCACCACGTCACCGTTGGTGGCCGGCGGTGCGAGCACTTCGCTGGTCACGCGGGCGCGCCATTTCTCTTCACCGCTGCTCGCGTCCAGGGCGACGATCTCGCCCTTGAGCGTGCCGATCATGACCAGGCCGTAACCCACGCCAACGGCGCCGGAAACAGGCAGTTCAAGATCCTTTTCCCATTTGACGTCGCCGTTGGTGCGGTCCATCGCCATCACCACGCCCGTGACGTCGCCAGCATAGATGGTGTCGCCATCGATGGCCGGCACCAGCATGTTGTAGGTTTCACCCTGGCCATCGCCGATGGAACGGCTCCACTGCTTTTGCAGCACGACTTCCTCTTTGAAGTCGGTCAGTTCGGCTGGCGGCAGTTCTTTCTTGCTGTTGCTGCTGCAACCCGCGGCCAGAATGGCCAGGGCCAGCAATGCTGCATGTTTCCAACGAATCACGTCACGCATCCCCTTTGGCCAGGTCGTCCAGCTTGATTTGCAGGCCACCGACTGCGGCTTCATCCGACAGCGCAGCCTTGGCTTTTTGGTAGGCCGCATGGGCCTCATCGGCACGGCCCAGCTGTACCAGCAGGTCGCCCTTGAGTTCTTCGCGGGTCGCCAGGAATGCCTTGTCGGCATCACCGTCGAGCAGCTTCAACGCGTCTTCGGCCTTGTTCTGTGCCGCCAGCACCTGTGCCAGGCGCTGACGCGCCACTTCGCCCAGGGTCGGGTCGGCCGGTTTGTCGACGATACCCTTGAGCTCGGTGGCCGCGTCGTCCAGCTTGCCGCTGTCCACCGCGACCTTGGCCACGAACAGGCGACCGTACTGAGCGTAGGCGGTACCGCCGAATTCCTTGTCCAGCTTGCCGGCCAGGTCCGCCACGCGGGCCGCGTCAGGCTTGCCGTCCGGGGTCAGGGTGGTTTCCAGCAGTTGCTGGTAGAGCACCGAGGCGCCTTGCGACTGGTTGCTCTGGTATTTCTGGTAGGCCTGCCAGCCGAACACGATGACCAGCGCCAACAGGCCGCCAGTGACCAGCGGCTTGCCGTTGCGCGTCCACCAGTCCTTCAAATCCGCCAGCTGTTCATCTTCGGTACTCGACACCCCAATACTCCTTAATCGCTAAATCGGCTGTTTGACAGCTTCAACCCTGCACGACGCAGGTGGCCAGGTGTGCAGCAAGCGCATCCCAGGCAATGCTTTGTTGTTCGCCCTGGCCACGCAGGGGTTTGAAACCTACCACTTGTTGGGCCAGTTCGTCGTCACCGAGGATCAATGCGTACAGCGCACCGCTCTTGTCGGCTTTCTTGAATTGGCTCTTGAAGCTGCCGGCGCCGGCGTTGATCTGCAGGCGCAGGTTGGGCAACTGGTCGCGGATCCGCTCGCTCAACGACAAGGCGGCCAGTTCGGCGGCCTCGCCAAAGGCGCACAGGTAGACGTCGACCTGACGGGACAACTCTTCCGGCACCTTGTCCAAGGCTTCGAGCATCAGCACCAGGCGCTCGATGCCCATGGCAAAGCCCACGCCCGGGGTCGGCTTGCCGCCCATCTGCTCCACCAACCCGTCGTAGCGGCCACCGGCACAGACGGTGCCCTGGGCGCCGAGCTTGTCGGTGACCCACTCGAAGACGGTCTTGCTGTAGTAATCCAGGCCGCGAACCAACTTGGGGTTGATCACGTAAGGGATGCCAACAGCGTCCAGGCGGGCTTTCAGCCCTTCGAAATGCGCACGGGATTCGTCGTCGAGGTAGTCGGCCATTTTCGGCGCGTCGACCAGGACCGCTTGGGTCTCGGCATTCTTGGTATCGAGCACGCGCAGTGGGTTGGTCTTCAGACGGCGCTGGCTGTCTTCGTCGAGCTTGTCCAGGTGGGCGGAAAGAAACTCCACCAACGCTTCACGGTAGCGGCCACGGGACTCGCTGGTACCCAGGCTGTTGAGCTCGAGCTTGACCGCATCACGCAGCCCCAGCTCGCCCCACAGGCGCCAGGTCATGACGATCAGCTCGGCGTCGATGTCCGGGCCGTCGAGGTTGAACACTTCCAGGCCAATCTGGTGAAACTGGCGATAACGGCCTTTCTGCGGGCGCTCGTGACGGAACATCGGGCCGATGTACCAGAGTTTCTGCACCTGGCCGCCGCCGGTGATGCCGTGTTCGAGCACAGCACGCACGCAAGCCGCCGTGCCTTCGGGGCGCAGGGTCAGGGAGTCGCCGTTGCGGTCGTCGAAGGTGTACATCTCTTTTTCGACGATGTCGGTCACTTCACCGATGGAGCGCTTGAACAGCTCGGTGAACTCGACGATCGGCATGCGGATCTGCCGGTAACCGTAGTTATCCAGCAGGCGCGCCACGGTGCCCTCGAAATAGCGCCACAGGGGCGTCTGCTCGGGCAGGATGTCGTTCATGCCACGAATGGCTTGCAGAGACTTGCTCACGTGTATTCCTTAATCTTTCGACTTAACCGCGCGCGATGACCGCTGCATCGGCTTCGACCTTTTCGGCCGCTTTCTGGCGAATCAGCCGTTCCAGCTCATCCACCAGATTGTCATTCGTCAGTTTCTGCGACGGCTTGCCGTCGATGTAAATCAGGTTCGGTGTACCGCCAGTCAGGCCGATATGGGCCTCCTTGGCTTCGCCCGGCCCGTTGACCACGCAACCGATCACCGCGACATCCAGCGGCACCAGCAGGTCTTCGAGGCGCCCTTCCAGTTCGTTCATGGTCTTGACCACATCGAAGTTCTGCCGCGAGCAGCTCGGGCAGGCGATGAAGTTGATGCCACGGGAACGCAGGTGCAGGGACTTGAGAATGTCATAGCCGACTTTCACTTCCTCGACCGGGTCAGCCGCCAACGAGATGCGGATGGTATCGCCAATCCCTTCGGCGAGCAGCATACCGAGGCCGACGGCGGATTTCACCGTGCCCGAACGCAACCCACCGGCTTCGGTGATGCCCAGGTGCAACGGCTGGACGATTTCCTTGGCCAGCAGGCGGTAGGCTTCGACGGCCATGAACACGTCGGAGGCCTTCACGCTGACCTTGAAGTCCTGGAAATTCAGGCGTTCCAGGTGCTCGACGTGGCGCAGGGCCGATTCCACCAGCGCCGCCGGGGTCGGTTCGCCGTATTTCTTTTGCAGGTCTTTTTCCAGGGAACCGGCGTTCACGCCGATGCGGATCGGAATGCCCCGGTCGCGGGCGGCATCCACCACGGCGCGCACACGGTCTTCGCGACCGATGTTGCCCGGGTTGATGCGCAGGCAATCCACACCCAACTCGGCCACGCGCAGGGCGATGCGGTAGTCGAAGTGGATATCGGCGACCAAGGGCACCTTGACCAGTTGCTTGATCTTGCCGAACGCCTCGGCGGCGTCCATGTCCGGCACCGATACCCGCACGATGTCGACACCGGCGGCTTCCAGGCGGTTGATCTGCGCGACCGTGGCGGCCACGTCATTGGTGTCGCTGTTGGTCATGCTCTGCACAGCGATAGGCGCATCGCCGCCCACGGGCACGTTACCGACCCAGATCTTTCGGGATTCGCGACGCTTGATTGGAGATTCGCCGTGCATGACTTATTGACCCAACTTCAGGCGAGCGGTCTCGCCACTGGTGAACGGAGCGATGTCGACCGGCTGGCCGTTGTAGCTGACCTGCGCGCCACGGGCATAACCCAGGCGTACGGCAAACGGCGGCTTGCCGTTGACGGCCGTGCTGTCGCCCTTGCGCTTGAGGCCGCTGAACAGCACCTTGCCGTTGCCGTCGGTGATCTGCGTCCAGCAGTCGGCGACAAACTGGATCTGCACCTGGCCCTCACCCGCGACGGGCGCCGGGGCTGCTGGAGCTGCCGGGGCGACTGGAGTGGTAGGCGCGGCGTGGGTCGCAGGCGCAGTCACGGTCGGTGCTGGCGTGCTCGGCGTGGCTGGTGCGGTAGCAATCGGTGCGCTGCCGGCGTTCGGGGCAGCCGGTGCCGTCGGCGTGGCCGGTGCTGGAACAGCCGGCTCGGCACCCGCCTGGGCATCGGCGGCGTCCGGGCTTTGTGGCAACGCCAGAGCGGTTTCGCCTTCAGCCTGGCCTTCGACGACGGCCTGGTCTTCCGGCTCGTCCAGCGGATGGATCTGGGTGGTGCCGTCGGCGCCCTCGACCTCAACGTGTTCAGGGCTCATGGCGACTGGTTCCTTGTTGCGCAAGGACGTCTGGTCCTGCCACCAGACAAAACCGCCACCAATCACCGCGATCAGCAGCAACAGGCTGACGATTCGCAAAATGGTGTGGGAAACGCGAACCGGCTCCTCGATGCGCCCCAGGCTGTGCACGCTGCTGCCCTGGGCATCGGAACCGGTGTATTGATCGAATTGCTGGACCAGTAGGGTCTGGTCCTTGCCAAGCAACTTGGCATAGGCGCGGATATAGCCCCGGGCGAAGGTGTGCCCAGGCAGCTTGTCGAACGCGCCCGCTTCCAGATTGCCCAGGGAAGCCACGGTAAGATTGAGCTTGAGGGCCACTTCGGCCAGCGACCAACCATTGCTTTCGCGGGCTTGACGCAGGGTCTCACCGGGATTTACGCGAGTCGCTGCTACAACTTCGGGATGCGCCGCTTTCATCATTGCTCCGACAGGTATTGCTGATATTCCGGCGTACCGGGATAGAGTCTTTTGAGTTGCAGGCCGTAGCTTGCAGCCTTGTCGCGATCTTCAAACACATGTGCCAGCCGAACGCCGAGCAATAGACTACGTGCATTTTGCTCGCTCAGCAGGCTAAAACGCTCGTAGTAGTCACGCGCGGGCACATAATGCCTGTCTTCGTAGGACAACTCAGCCATTTCCAGCAACGCCCGCGGTTGCTGGCGGTTGAGCCGCAGCGCCTTTTCCAGCTGCTGGCGGGCCAGGTCACGTTGGCCCAACTGCGCGGCCGTCATGCCGAGGTTCTCGAAAACCCGCGAACGCTCAGGGTAAAGGGTATCGGCGGCAGCCTGCTCGAAGCGCTCGTAGGCTTCGTTGTAGCGTTTCTGCTCGAAAAGAAAGCTGCCGTAGTTGTTCAGGATCCGTGCGTCCTGGGGCCGGCCAGACAGCGCCTTGCGAAAATGCTGGTCGGCCAGCTCCGGCTCCATCTCGGCCTGGAACACCAGGGCCAGGGCCGCGTTGGCATCCGGGTCGGAGTCGTCCAGTTCCAGGGCTTTCTTGAGCGGCACCTTGGCCCGTTCGGTCATGCCCTGCTGCAGGTAGCCGATGCCCAGTTGCACATAGGCCACACGTGCCTCGTCGCGCCCTTTGCTGGTCTTCATCGGGTTGTAGTCACCCGACAGGACACAACCGGAACAAAGGCCGGCCAACAGCAAAACGAGCGCGAAGCGCAGGGACATAGAGTTCCTCTCTTAGTGACTGTTCGCAGCGTTCTGCACCGCATCGTCCGCGGCGTTCAACTCACGCACGGCAATGTAGCGTTCGCTGCGACGGGTGCGATCCAGCACCTGTCCTACCAATTGGCCACAGGCGGCGTCGATGTCTTCGCCGCGGGTGGTGCGCACGGTGACGTTGAAGCCAGCGTGGTGAAGCTGATCCTGGAAACGACGAATCGCATTGTTGCTCGGACGCTCGTAACCGGAATGCGGGAACGGGTTGAACGGGATCAGGTTGATCTTGCACGGGATGTTCTTGAGCAGCTCGATCATCTCGACCGCGTGCTCGACCTTGTCGTTCACATCCTTGAGCAGCGTGTACTCGATGGTCAGCACGCGTTTTTCGCCCAGGGACGACATGTAGCGCTGGCACGACTCGAGCAGCATCTTAAGCGGATATTTCTTGTTGATCGGCACCAATTGGTTACGCAATGCGTCATTGGGTGCGTGCAGCGACAACGCCAGGGAGACGTCGATGTGCTTGGCCAGCTCATCGATCATCGGCACCACGCCGGAGGTGGACAGGGTCACGCGGCGCTTGGAGATGCCGTAGCCCAGGTCATCCATCATCAGGTGCATGGCGGAAACGACGTTGTCAAAGTTCAGCAGCGGCTCACCCATGCCCATCATCACCACGTTGGTGATGGCACGGTCGACGGTCGCCGGGACGCTACCAAAGGATTTGTTGGCAATCCACACCTGGCCGATCACTTCGGCGGCGGTGAGGTTGCTATTGAAGCCTTGCTTGCCGGTGGAGCAGAAACTGCAATCCAGGGCACAGCCTGCCTGGGACGAAACGCACAAGGTGCCGCGCTTGCCCTGGGGAATGTAGACGGTCTCGACGCAGCTGCCGGACGCCACGCGCACCACCCACTTGCGGGTGCCGTCGCTGGAGATGTCCTCGCTGACCACTTCCGGACCGCGAATTTCAGCAACTGCCTTGAGCTTTTCGCGCAAGGCCTTGCTGACATTCGTCATGGCGTCAAAGTCGTCGACGCCAAAGTGGTGAATCCATTTCATCACCTGGCCGGCACGGAAACGCTTCTCCCCGATCGAGTCGAAGAATTTCTCCATTTCCGGCTGGGTCAGGCCCAACAGGTTGGTTTTGCCGTTCGATGTAGTCATGGATTCACCTTCACTCAAAAGCCTGGGCTTAGCGAGTGGTTACTTCAGTAGCGGAGAAAAAGTAAGCGATTTCGCGAGCGGCAGCGGCTTCGGAGTCCGAACCGTGAACGGCGTTGGCGTCGATGGACTCAGCGAAGTCAGCACGGATGGTGCCGGCAGCGGCTTCTTTAGGGTTGGTAGCGCCCATCAGCTCACGGTTGCGAGCGATGGCGTTTTCGCCTTCCAGCACCTGAACGACAACCGGACCGGAAGTCATGAAGGCAACCAGCTCACCGAAGAAACCGCGCTCGCTGTGCTCAGCGTAGAAGCCTTCGGCTTCGGCTTTGGACAGTTGCTTCATTTTCGAAGCTACAACGCGCAGGCCAGCGTCTTCGAAGCGGGTAACGATCTTGCCGATCACGTTTTTAGCAACGGCGTCAGGCTTGATGATGGAGAAAGTACGTTGAACAGCCATGGTGTAACTCCAGAAACGGTAATTTGCGAAAAATTAAACCCGCGAATTATACGCGGGTTCAGGGGTATTGCCTAACCTGCCAGGTCGATCAGTCGATTTCTTCGATCCAGAGCGTCTGGACCGCTTCCAAGACCTTCTCGCCACAACGGCCAGAGGTATTGTCGAAATCGGGTAGCTCCATGATCCAGCGCTGCAAATCGACAAAATTCACAGTCAGCGGATTCACGTCCGGCTTGGCTTCGGCCAGTTCTTCTGCGATGCGTTGTACATCATTCCAACCATAGCTCATGACAGTGTCACCATCAGTGCGGCGCTTCGGCCGCATGGTTAAGCGAATATTTCGGAATTTCGACGGTCAGGTCTTCGGTGCCGACGATGGCTTGGCAGCCCAGGCGCGATTGGGCTTCCAGGCCCCAGGCCCGATCGAGGAAATCTTCCTCCAGATCGTCCGCTTCTTCCAGCGAATCGAAGCCTTCACGAATGATGCAATGGCACGTCGTGCAGGCGCAGACGCCGCCACAGGCACTTTCCATCTCGATATGGTGCTCATGGGCCAGCTCGAGAATGGAAATCCCGGGCTCAGCCTCCACGACCATGCCCTCCGGACAGAACTTCTCGTGGGGCAGAAAAATCACCTGCGGCATCAGTTATTCCTCGATTTCATTCAGGTTGCGCCCCGCCAGGGCGGCTTTCACCGTCGAGTCCAGGCGGCGGGCAGCAAAGGCGTCGGTGACCTGCGACAGACGTTTGGTCTGCTGCTCGATGGCATAGCCATCGGTGCCTTTGATCAATTCGGACAATTCCTGCATCTGCAGCTCGATGACCATGCGCTCTTCAGCGTCGAGCAACCGGTCGCCGTCGGCTTCAAGGGCACCTTGCACGGCTTCGATCAGGCGCTGGGCGTCGACCTGCTGCTCGCGCAACACCCGCGCGACCTTGTCGTCGCTGGCGTGCTGGAAGGAATCCTTGAGCATCTTGGCGATTTCACCGTCGGTCAGGCCGTAGGACGGCTTGACCTGGATGCTCGCCTCCACGCCCGAAGCCAGTTCGCGGGCGGAGACGTTGAGCAAGCCATCGGCATCGACCTGAAAGGTCACGCGGATCTTCGCCGCACCGGCGACCATGGCCGGGATGCCGCGCAATTCGAAGCGGGCCAGGGAACGGCAGTCGCTGATCAGTTCACGCTCGCCTTGCAGCACGTGGACCATCATGGCCGACTGGCCGTCTTTATAAGTGGTGAAGTCCTGGGCGCGAGCAACCGGGATGGTGGTATTGCGTGGAATCACCTTCTCCATCAGGCCGCCCATGGTTTCCAGCCCCAGGGACAACGGAATCACGTCGAGCAGCAGCAATTCGCCGCCGTCGCGCTTATTGCCGGCCAAGGTATCGGCCTGGATCGCGGCGCCAATGGCGACCACCTGGTCCGGGTCGATTTCAGTCAGCGGCTGGCGACCAAAGGCCTCGGCAACGGCTTCGCGAACCCGAGGCACGCGGGTCGAACCGCCGACCATGACCACGGCCTTGACGTCTTCCAGCTCTACGCCGGAATCGCGCACCGCGCGGCGGCAAGCCTTGAGGCTGCGGGCGACCATGGGTTCGATCAAGGCATCGAAGGCTTCGCGGGTCAGGGAGGCTTTCCAGTCGCCATAAGCAACTTCAACCGTAGCAGCGTCAGTCAAGGCTTCCTTGGCAGCGCAGGCGGTTTGCAGCAGATGGCGTTGCGCACCCGGGTCGAGGTCGGCGGAAAGACCAGCTTGCTCGATGATCCAGCCAGCGATGGCGTGGTCGAAGTCGTCACCGCCCAGGGCGCTGTCGCCACCGGTGGCCAGGACTTCGAAGACACCGCCGGTCAGGCGCAGGATCGAAATATCGAACGTGCCGCCGCCCAAGTCGTAGATCGCGACCAGGCCTTCGGCATGTTGGTCCAGGCCATACGCCACGGCAGCGGCCGTTGGCTCGTTGAGCAGGCGCAGCACGTTCAGGCCAGCCAGCTTGGCAGCGTCCTTGGTGGCTTGGCGCTGGGCGTCATCGAAATAGGCCGGCACGGTAATGACCGCACCCACCAGCTCACCGCCCAACGCCGCTTCTGCGCGCTGGCGCAGGACCTTGAGGATGTCGGCGGAAACCTCGACCGGGCTTTTCGGGCCCTGCACGGTTTCGATGAACGGCATATGGGATTCGCCACCGACGAAGCGGTACGGCAGCTGGTCGCCCAATTGCTTGACGTCGGACAGACCACGACCCATCAAGCGCTTGACCGAGACAATGGTGTTGAAAGGGTCGGTGGCGGCGGCCAGCTTGGCCGACTCGCCCACTTCAACGCGGTCGGCGTGATAACGCACGGCGGACGGCAGGATCACCTGCCCCTGCTCGTCGGCCAGCGGTTCGGAAAGACCGCTGCGCAAGGCAGCGACCAGGGAATTGGTGGTACCCAAGTCGATCCCCACAGCCAGGCGACGCTGGTGTGGTTGTGGACTTTGGCCGGGTTCGGCGATCTGCAGTAGGGCCATCGTAATCAGGACTTATCTGTAATCAGGCGTGCGACCGGAGCGGCACTGGGTTAATCGTCGAGGCGCTCTTCTAACTGGCGCACTTCGTAGGTGAGCTTGTCGAGGAACTGCATGCGCCGCATCAGGCGCTCGGCCTGTTCGCGTTGCGCGGCATCGTTCCAGCAGGCTGCGAAGCTGTCGTTCAGTGTTTGCTGGGCGTCTTTCAAGCGCCGCTTGAATGCCGCGACACCGGCCAGGTCGGCGCTGTCCTGCAGGTCCTCGAGCTCTTCGCGCCATTGCATCTGCTGCAAGAGAAACTCGGGATCGTGGACCGTGACC
Organism: Pseudomonas sp. Soil_N_39; assembly: GCF_057655955.1. Lineage (NCBI taxonomy): Bacteria > Pseudomonadati > Pseudomonadota > Gammaproteobacteria > Pseudomonadales > Pseudomonadaceae > Pseudomonas > Pseudomonas sp. Soil_N_39. Next base: position 94,400 of record NZ_JBDGLI010000010.1, on the reverse strand, counting down.
TCCAGCGGCAACTCATGACCGCTGATGGCGAGCAGGTAACGCGCACGCTTGGCCGGGTGCTTGAGCGTCTGGTAAGCCTCGTTGAGGTTCGCCGACTGCTCGAGCGCCCGCCGCTGCTCCGCCTCGGAGGCATCGGCAAAGCGGTCGGGGTGGACGCCACGGGCCAGTTCCAGATAACGCGCGGACAACTGATCGAGGTCCAGCTGGAAAGCAGGCTGCAACTGGAACAACGCAAAATGACAAGGAGTACCCACAAGCTGCCTCAGATGTTGAAGCTTTCGCCGCAGCCACATTCACCGCGCACGTTGGGATTGTTGAACTTGAAGCCTTCGTTCAACCCTTCCTTGACGAAATCCAGTTCGGTGCCGTCCAGGTACGTCAGGCTTTTCGGGTCGATGATCACTTTCTGACCATGACTTTCGAATACCTGATCGTCTTCGCCCACTTCGTCGACGAATTCCAGCACATAGGCAAGACCAGAGCAGCCCGTGGTGCGAACACCCAGGCGGATACCCTCGCCCTTGCCGCGCCCCGCGAGGGAGCGCTGAATATGCTTAGCTGCCGCTTCTGTCATCTGGATAGCCATGGAAAACTCCTTACCGTAACGCGGATCAGATCAAGCCTTTCTTCTGCTTGTAATCGCGAACGGCGGCCTTGATGGCGTCTTCGGCGAGTACCGAGCAGTGGATCTTCACTGGCGGCAGGGCCAGCTCTTCGGCCAGCTGGGTGTTCTTGATGGTTTCGGCTTCATCAAGGGTCTTGCCCTTCATCCATTCGGTGGCCAGGGAGCTGGACGCAATGGCCGAACCGCAGCCGTAGGTCTTGAACTTGGCATCTTCGATGATGCCCTGCTCGTTGACCTTGATCTGCAGGCGCATGACGTCGCCGCACGCCGGAGCGCCGACCATGCCAGTGCCGACATCAGGATCCTGCGCGTCCATCTTGCCGACGTTGCGCGGGTTCTCGTAGTGGTCGATGACCTTTTCGCTATATGCCATTTGCTTCAATCCTCATCAGTGAGTCGCTCTGGTGGCGACTTCTTCAGTGCGCCGCCCACTCGATTTTCGAAATGTCGACGCCGTCTTTGTACATGTCCCACAGCGGCGACAGAGCGCGCAGCTTGGTAACGGCCTCGCAGACTTTCTGCGCGGCGTAATCGATTTCTTCTTCGGTGGTGAAACGGCCGAAGGTAAAGCGAATGGAACTGTGGGCCAGTTCGTCGTTGCGGCCCAGGGCGCGCAGTACGTACGAAGGCTCCAGGGACGCCGAGGTGCACGCTGAACCGGACGACACGGCCAGATCCTTGAGCGCCATGATCAGCGACTCGCCTTCAACGTAGTTGAAGCTCAGGTTCAGGTTGTGCGGTACGCGGGCGGTCATGCTGCCGTTGACGTAGAGTTCTTCGAGGTGCTCGACCTGCTTGAAGAAGCGGTCGCTCAGGGCCTTGATGCGGACGTTCTCGGCCGCCATGTCTTCTTTGGCAACACGGAAGGCTTCGCCCATGCCGACGATCTGATGGGTCGCCAGGGTACCGGAACGCATGCCACGCTCGTGACCGCCGCCGTGCATGGTCGCTTCGAGGCGAACACGCGGCTTGCGGCTGACGTACAGGGCGCCGATGCCTTTAGGGCCGTAGGTCTTGTGGGCGGAGAACGACATCAGGTCGACTTTCAGCTTGGACAGGTCGATGTCGACCTTGCCAGTGGACTGCGCGCCGTCGACGTGGAACAGGACGCCCTTGGAACGGGTCAGCTCGCCGATGGCCGCGATGTCGTTGACGGTGCCGATTTCGTTGTTCACGTGCATGATCGAAACCAGGATGGTGTCGTCGCGCAATGCGGCTTCGACCATGGCCGGGGTGATGATGCCGTCTTCACCTGGCTCGATGTAGGTGACTTCGAAGCCTTCACGCTCCAGTTGGCGCATGGTGTCCAGGACAGCCTTGTGCTCGATCTTGGAGGTGATCAGGTGCTTGCCTTTGGTGTGGTAGAAATGCGCGACACCCTTGATTGCCAGGTTGTCGGATTCGGTGGCACCGGAGGTCCAGACGATTTCACGCGGGTCGGCGTTGACCAGGTCGGCGACCTGGCGACGGGCGTTTTCGACCGACTCTTCGGCCTTCCAGCCGAACACGTGGGAACGGGACGCCGGGTTACCGAAGTTTCCGTCGACCAGCAGGCATTCACTCATTTTTTGCGCAACACGCGGATCAACCGGGGTGGTCGCAGAGTAATCAAGGTAAATCGGCAATTTCATGGACTTTCTCCTAAATCAGGCTGGCTGGCGTTCCGCGTGCTCTGCGGCAGTCATTCGACGGCGGACGCTTCAATCTTGTCCAGGTGCAGCGTCTTGCCATTGCAACGGCGCTGGTCCTGACGCTGGGCTACTTCTTGCACCTCACGGCGAGTTACAAGGTCAGCCAAGCTGATACCGCTCAGAAATTCGTGAATCTGCAGGCTGAGGTCGCACCACAAGTGGTGGGTCAGGCAAGTATCGCCGCCATGGCAGTCGCCAAGGCCCTGGCATTTGGTCGCATCGACCGATTCGTTCACCGCATCGATCACCTGGGCGACCTGGATGCCCTGCATGTCGCGCGACAGCTGGTAGCCGCCACCGGGGCCGCGAACGCTGGAAACCAGGTTGCTGCGGCGCAGCTTGGCGAACAGCTGTTCAAGGTAAGACAGGGAAATGCCCTGGCGCTCGGAGATATCGGCCAGGGACACCGGCCCGTGCTGCGCATGCAATGCCAGATCCAGCATTGCGGTCACGGCGTATCGGCCTTTTGTAGTCAGTCGCATGGACAATTACCACGGAGTTCGGAATGGGGGCGAGTATGCAATTCCCGAGTATTTAAGTCAAGTATAAGACCTAGTGCTTTACTCAGGTTTACCCGCGAAAGAGCGCGCGCATGATAGCAAAGGCTGGCCAGTGGCGACCAGTGATACCGCGTTATCGTTCATCGCGAGCAAGCTCGCTCCCACATTGGATCTGCGGCGGCCTTCGAATTGTGACCACTGCAAATCCCCTGTGGGAGCGAGCTTGCTCGCGATGGGGCCAGCAGGGTTTCAGCTGGCCTGGCTCTCATCCTTGTCCTTCACACACGCGAAATCTTCCTCGCGCAGCTCAGGCAGGTCCTTGGCACAGTAATTACTGCCCAGGTCCTTCAGGGCGCCGCACATCCCCTCCAGGCGCCCATCGACGGCCTGCAGGTGATCGAGCAACTGGTTGATGGCGCGGGCGACCGGGTCGGGCATGTCCTCGCCAACACCGTAGGCGTCGAAGCCGATCTTCTCGGCCATGGCCTTGCGACGGGCATCCTGCTCCTCGTCGGATTTGACGATGATCCGGCCTGGAATACCCACCACGGTCGCGCCCGGCGGCACGGCCTTGGTCACCACGGCGTTGGAGCCGACTTTCGCCCCCGCCCCCACCGTGAACGGCCCGAGCACCTTGGCGCCGGCACCGACCACCACGCCGTCTTCCAGGGTTGGGTGGCGCTTGCCTTTGTTCCAGCTGGTGCCGCCGAGGGTCACGCCCTGGTACAGGGTCACGTCGTCGCCGATCTCGGCGGTTTCGCCGATGACGATGCCCATACCGTGGTCGATGAAGAACCGACGGCCGACCTTGGCACCCGGGTGGATCTCGATCCCGGTCAGCCAGCGGCCGAAGTTCGAGACCAGCCGCGCCAGCCACTTCCAGCCCATGTTCCACAAGGCACCGGACAGGCGATGGATCCAGATGGCGTGCATCCCCGGGTAGCAGGTCAGCACCTCAAAGGCATTGCGCGCCGCCGGGTCACGATGGAAAACACTTTGGATATCTTCACGCAAACGTTCGAACATTTTATTTCTTCCGCTTAATCAGCTCGCCACGGGCCGCCTTCTGGGTTTCCGTGAGGATGCCGCGCAATATATTCATCTCCGCCCGGCTGACCGAGCTTCGTCCGTACAACCGACGCAGGCGCGCCATCAAGTGTCGCGGCTTTTCCGGGTCGAGGAATTCGATGTCCACCAGGGTCTGCTCCAGGTGTTCAAAGAATCGTTCCAGCTCGTCCATGGTCGCCAGTGTCTCACTGCGCGGCGACGTGACCTCGGTTTTTTCGACTTTGCTGGGCTTGCCTTCGGCCGCCAGCCAAGCCATGCGCACTTCATAACTCAACACCTGCACCGCCGCCCCCAGGTTCAAGGAACTGAACTCGGGGTCGGAAGGGATATGCACGTGAAAGTGACATCGCTGCAGCTCGTCGTTGGTCAGACCGGAGTCTTCACGGCCGAACACCAGGGCGATTTCAAAGCCTTGCGCGGCCTCCTCGACCACTTTGGTCCCGCATTCGCGGGGGTCGAGCAGCGGCCAGGGGATACGGCGGTCGCGGGCGCTGGTGCCGAGCACCAGGTTGCAACCCACCAAGGCATCTTCGAGGCTGGCGACGACCTGGGCGTTGGCGAGGATGTCACCGGCGCCGGAGGCCCGGGCGTCGGCTTCGTGATGGGGAAACAAGCGCGGCTCGACCAGCACCAGGCGCGACAGGCCCATGTTCTTCATGGCCCGCGCAGCTCCGCCGATGTTACCCGGATGGCTGGTATTGACCAGGACGACACGAATGTTCTGCAACAAGGGAGGCGCTCTCGAACACGATAAAGGGAGCAAATCTTACATAAGCACCTACCGTTAAGCTATGAAAGCGAACACCAACCTTCTCCTCGGAAAACTTTCTGATAGAATGCGCGGCTTTCTTTAACAACCTTAGGTGACACATCCATGCAGCCCATGCTGAATATCGCGCTGCGCGCCGCCCGCAGCGCCAGTGAACTGATCTTCCGCTCCATCGAGCGCCTGGATACCATCAAGGTCGATGAAAAAGACGCCAAGGACTACGTGTCCGAGGTCGATCGTGCCGCCGAGCAAAAGATCGTCGACGCCCTGCGCAAGGCTTACCCGAACCACTCCATCCTCGGTGAAGAGACCGGCATGCACGCCGGTACCGGCATCGAAGGCGAAGAGTACCTGTGGATCATCGATCCGCTGGACGGCACCACCAACTTCTTGCGCGGCATTCCTCACTTCGCTGTCAGCATCGCCTGCAAGTACCGTGGCCGCCTGGAACACGCCGTTGTGCTGGACCCGGTTCGCCAGGAAGAATTCACCGCCAGCCGTGGCCGTGGCGCCCAACTGAACGGTCGTCGCCTGCGCGTCAGCGGCCGCACCAGCCTGGATGGCGCCCTGCTGGGTACCGGCTTCCCGTTCCGTGATGACCAGATGGACAACCTGGACAACTACCTGGGCATGTTCCGCGCCCTGGTCGGCCAGACCGCCGGCATCCGCCGCGCCGGTGCTGCGAGCCTGGATTTGGCTTATGTGGCTGCTGGCCGTTTCGATGCGTTCTGGGAGTCGGGCCTGTCCGAGTGGGACATGGCTGCGGGTGCCCTGCTGATCCAGGAAGCCGGCGGCTTGGTGAGTGACTTCACTGGCGGCCACGATTTCCTTGAGAAAGGTCACATCGTTGCTGGCAACACCAAATGCTTCAAGGCTGTGCTCACCGCCATCCAGCCGCATTTGCCGGCTTCGCTGAAGCGCTAAGCAGCTCGGCTACAGAAAAAGCACCCTTCGGGGTGCTTTTTTTATGCCTGCCCCACACCACTCAGCTCAGATGAACACCCCGTGGCGAGGGAGCTTGCTCCCGCTGGGCTGCGCAGGCGACCCAAGATCTTGCGGTCGCTGCGCAACCGAGCGGGAGCAAGCTCCCTCGCCACAATGGATGACACCTGAGCATGGATGCAGGCTGAACCACCGCTATCGCGAGCAAGCTCACTCCCACAGAGGGATTTGGGCCGGGCACAGGTTTCGTATCCGCTGGAGATCCAGTGTGGGAGCGAGCTTGCTCGCGATGGCGGTGGCACATTCGACATGGATGCAAGCTGATCCACCGCTATCGCGAGCAAGCTCGCTCCCACAGGGAATTTGGGCCGGACACAAGATTTGTGTCCACTGCAGCTCCCACAGGGGATTGGTGACGGGCCATGAAATGCGGGCATAAAAAAAGCACCCCGAAGGGTGCTTTTTTATAGCGGTTGGATTACTGAGCTGGTTCGTTCTGGCCCAGGATCAGCTGACCTTCCTTGCTCACCGGGATCTGGTTGCCCGGGTCGCGGTCCATGCGGACTTTGCCTTCTTTGCCGTCGAGCATGTAGCGAACGTCGTAGCCTACCACCTTGTCGCTGATGTCATTGACCGTGTTGCAGCGAGTCTGGGTGGTGGTGTAGGTGTCGCGTTCCTGCATGCCTTCCTGAATCTTGTTACCGGCATAACCACCACCGGCCGCACCCGCCACGGTAGCGATTTTCTTGCCGGTGCCGCCGCCGATCTGGTTACCCAGCAGGCCACCGGCTACGGCGCCCAACACGGTACCGGCGATCTGGTGCTGGTCCTGGACTGGCTTCTGCCGAGTCACGGTGACGTCCTTGCACACTTCACGCGGGGTCTTGATTTGGGTCTTGACCGGCTCCACGGCCAATACTTGCGCATACTCAGGGCCACTTTTTACCAAGCTGTAGGTGGCGACCGCACCACCGGCTGTTACACCGACAGCACCCAATACCGCACCAACCAGCATCGATTTGTTCACTTGAACCTCCTGACCATCACAAGCGGATTAATCCGCGCTTCTCCCAGCCTTGGAGCACAAAAAAAGGCGCGAGTTCAACTCGCGCCTTTTCTGCTGTGACGGACGGGAAACCGAGCCTTATGGGCGGTCGTCCACTTCCGTGTCAGTGGCCGCAGGAGGAATCAGATCCTCGGAGCTCAGCTTCAGCCAGATCAACACCACGTTGGCGATGTAGATCGACGAGTAAGTACCCGCCATCACACCAATGAACAGTGCAATGGAGAAACCGAACAGGTTGTCGCCGCCGAAGAACAGCAGTGCGGCAATCGCCAGCAAGGTGGAGATCGACGTCGCCATGGTCCGCAGCAGGGTCTGGGTGGTCGAGATGTTGATGTTCTCGACCAAGGAGGCCTTGCGCAGCACCCGGAAGTTTTCACGCACCCGGTCGAACACCACGATGGTGTCGTTGAGCGAGTAACCAATGATCGCCAACACTGCCGCCAGCACCGTCAAGTCGAAGGTGATCTGGAAGAACGACAGGATGCCCACGGTCACGATCACGTCGTGGATCAGCGAGACAATCGCGCCCACCGCGAACTTCCACTGGAAGCGGAACGCCAGGTAGAGCATCACGCCGCCCAGCGCCAGCAGCATGCCGAGGCCGCCCTGGTCGCGCAGCTCTTCACCCACCTGCGGGCCAACGAACTCGACGCGCTTGACCTGGGCCGGGTTGTCGCCACCGGCCTTCTGCAAGGCTTCGGCTACCTGGTGACCCAATTGCGGGTCTTCACCTGGCATACGCACCAACAGATCAGTCGTTGCGCCAAAGCTCTGCACGATGGCATCGCTGTAGCCGGAGGACGCCAGTTGCTCACGCACCTTGGTGACGTCAGCCGGACGCTCGTAGGTCAGCTCGATGAGCGTACCGCCGGTGAAGTCCAGGCCATAGTTCAGGCCCTTGGTGGCCCAGCTGAACAACGCCAGGACTGTAAGGAACAAGGTGAGGCCGAACGCAATATTGCGAACGCCCATGAAGTTGATTGTACGTAACATGGCAGCCCCTTAAATCCACAACTTCTTGAAGTCACGACCGCCAAAGATCAGGTTGACCATTGCGCGGGTCACCATGATGGCTGTGAACATCGAGGTAAAGATCCCGAGGGACATGGTCACTGCGAAGCCCTTCACCGGGCCGGTGCCCATGGCAAAGAGAATCCCGCCCACCAGCAACGTGGTCAGGTTGGAGTCGATAATCGCAGTAAATGCCCGGCCGAAGCCTTCGTTGATTGCCCGCTGGATCGACATGCCCGCTGCGATCTCTTCACGTATCCGCGAGAAGATCAGCACGTTGGCGTCCACCGCCATACCCATGGTCAACACGATACCGGCGATACCCGGCAGGGTCAGCGTGGCGCCCAGCAAGGACATCAGGGCCAGCAGCAGCACCATGTTCACCGCCAGCGCAACCGTGGCGATCAGGCCGAAGAAGCGGTAGATGGCGATGATGAACAGCGACACGAACAGCATGCCCCACAGCGAAGCATCGATACCCTTGGTGATGTTGTCGGCACCCAGGCTCGGGCCAATGGTGCGCTCTTCAGCGAAGTACATTGGCGCGGCCAGGCCACCGGCACGCAGCAGCAGGGCCAGTTCCGAGGACTCACCCTGGCCGTTGAGGCCGGTGATGCGGAACTGGCTGCCCAGCGGCGACTGGATGGTCGCCAGGCTGATGATCTTCTTCTCTTCCTTGAAGGTCTGTACCGGTACGTCTTTCTCGACGCCATTGACCACTTGCTTGGTGTAAGTGGTGGTCGGCTTCTGCTCGATGAAGATCACCGCCATGCTGCGACCAACGTTGCTGCGCGTGGCGCGGCTCATCAGTTCGCCGCCATGGCCGTCCAGGCGAATGTTCACCTGCGGACGACCCTGCTCGTCGAAGCCCGCCTGGGCGTCGGTCACCTGGTCACCGGTGATGATCAAGCCACGCTCGATCTGCGCCGCCGGACGACCGCCCTCACGGAACTCGAAGCTCTCGGAAGTGGCCCTGGAAGCCCCCGGCTCAGCGGCCAGGCGGAACTCCAGGTTGGCGGTCTTGCCGAGGATACGCTTGGCTTCGGCAGTGTCCTGCACGCCTGGCAACTCAACCACGATGCGGTTGGCGCCCTGGCGCTGCACGATCGGCTCGGCCACACCCAGCTCGTTGACGCGGTTACGCACCGTGGTCAAGTTCTGCTTGATGGAGTATTCGCGGATTTCCGCCAGCTTGGCCGGGGTCATCGCCAGACGCAGCACCGCCTGACCATTGAGGTCGGCCGGCACAATGTCGAAATCATTGAAGTTCTTGCGGATCAGCGCACGGGCCTGCTCGCGGGCATCTTCATCGCTGAAGCCCAGCTGAATGGCACCGTCGAGTGGCGGCAGGCTGCGATAACGCAGACGCTCTTTACGCAGCAGGCTCTTGACGTCGCCTTCGTAGACTTTCATCCGCGCGTCGAGGGCTTTTTCCATGTCCACTTCCAGCAGGAAGTGCACACCGCCGGACAAGTCCAGGCCCAGCTTCATCGGGTGCGCGCCAAGCTTGCGCAGCCATTGCGGAGTGGTCTGGGCCAGGTTCAGGGCTACGACGTAATCGTCGCCCAACGCCTTGCGCACCACGTCCTTGGCTGGCAGTTGGTCTTCCGCCTTGACCAGGCGCAACAGACCGCCCTTGCCACCTTCGGCAACGGTCGCAGCCTTGACTTCGATGTTGGACGCCTTGAGCGCAGCGCTCGCACGGTCCAGATCGGCCTGGGTGACCTGCAGCGCAGTGCTTGCGCCACTGACCTGAATGGCCGGGTCATCCGGGTATAGATTGGGAGCGGAATAAATCAGACCGACCGCCAGCACCGCCAGGATCAGTACATATTTCCACAGAGGGTATTTGTTCAGCATCACGCCGCCCGCTTATGACGCGGGGCGCCTTGCGCGCCCCGTCGATTGAATAGAAGTTGTTACTTAGATCGCTTTCAGCGTGCCTTTTGGCAGCGTGGCCGCGATAGCGCCCTTCTGGAACTTCATTTCAACAGTGTCGGACACTTCCAGTACCACGAAGTCATCAGCCACTTTGGTGATCTTGCCAGCGATGCCGCCGGTGGTGACCACTTCATCGCCCTTCTGCAAGCTGCTCAGCAGGTTCTTCTGCTCTTTGGCGCGCTTGGCCTGTGGACGCCAGATCATCAGGTAGAAGATGACCAGGAAGCCGACCAGGAAAATCCACTCGAAACCACCGCCCATAGGGCCGGCAGCAGCAGGTGCAGCCGCGTCAGCCATGGCATTAGAGATAAAAAAGCTCATTTAGCACTCCAGTTGCAAGTATTGAATCTAGGGATCGGAAAACTCAGTCCAAGGGCGGAACAGGCAACCCGCGCTTGGCATAGAAGGCCTCGACAAAGGCGGCCAATGTACCCTGTTGGATAGCCTCGCGCAAACCAGCCATAAGCACCTGATAATGGCGCAAATTGTGGATGGTATTGAGCATACTGCCGAGCATTTCGCCGCACTTGTCCAAATGATGCAGATAAGCGCGGGAGAAGTTCTGGCAGGTGTAGCAATCGCACGTCGGATCCAGCGGCGAATCATCATGGCGATGGAACGCGTTACGGATCTTCAGCACACCAGTGTCGATGAACAGATGCCCATTGCGGGCATTACGGGTTGGCATCACGCAATCGAACATGTCCACACCGCGGCGCACACCCTCAACCAGATCTTCCGGTTTGCCAACGCCCATAAGGTAACGAGGTTTGTCAGCGGGCATCTCGCCCGGCAGGTAATCGAGCACCTTGATCATCTCGTGCTTCGGCTCGCCCACCGACAGGCCGCCAATCGCCAGGCCGTCGAAGCCGATCTTGTCCAGGCCTTCGAGGGAGCGCATGCGCAGGTCGCGGTGCATGCCGCCCTGCACAATCCCGAACAGCGCCGCGGTGTTTTCGCCATGGGCGTTCTTCGAACGCTGGGCCCAGCGCAACGACAGCTCCATGGACACCCGCGCCACGTCTTCATCGGCCGGGTACGGCGTGCATTCGTCGAAGATCATCACGATGTCCGAGCCCAGGTCGCGCTGCACCTGCATCGACTCTTCCGGGCCCATGAACACCTTGGAGCCGTCGACCGGAGAAGCGAAGGTCACGCCCTCCTCCTTGATCTTGCGCATGGCACCGAGGCTGAACACCTGGAAACCGCCGGAGTCGGTCAGGATCGGGCCCTTCCACTGCATGAAATCGTGCAAGTCACCATGGGCCTTGATCACCTCCATACCCGGGCGCAGCCACAGGTGGAAGGTGTTGCCCAGGATGATCTCCGCGCCAATCGCCTCGATGTCACGCGGCAGCATGCCCTTGACCGTGCCATAGGTGCCCACCGGCATGAACGCCGGGGTTTCCACGGTACCGCGGGGGAAGGTCAGACGACCGCGACGAGCCTTGCCATCGGTGGCAAGCAACTCGAAGGACATGCGACAGGTGCGACTCATACTGTTTCCTCGGGTCCGCGTGGCGCGGGGTTACGGGTGATGAACATCGCATCACCGTAGCTGAAAAAGCGGTATCCATGCTCGACGGCGGCCTTGTAGGCGGCCATGGCTTCGGGATAACCGGCGAACGCCGAAACCAGCATCAACAGCGTGGATTCAGGCAAATGAAAGTTGGTGACCAAGGCATCGACCACATGAAACGGCCGGCCCGGGTAGATAAAGATATCGGTGTCGCCACTGAACGGCTTGAGCACGCCATCGCGGGCGGCACTTTCCAGGGACCGCACGCTGGTGGTCCCCACCGCCACCACCCGCCCACCGCGAGCACGGCAGGCCGCCACGGCATCGACGACTTCCTGGCTCACTTCCAGCCATTCGTTGTGCATGTGATGGTCTTCAATGCGCTCCACACGCACCGGCTGAAACGTACCGGCGCCAACATGCAGCGTCACGAACGCCGTCTCGACACCCTTGGCGGCAATCGCCTCCAGCAACGGCTGATCAAAATGCAGCCCCGCCGTCGGCGCCGCCACCGCCCCCAGGCGCTCGGCGTACACGGTCTGATAACGCTCGCGGTCCGAACCTTCGTCCGGGCGATCTATATAAGGAGGCAACGGCATGTGCCCGACACGGTCGAGCAGCGGCAACACCTCTTCGGCAAATTCCAGCTCGAACAACGCATCATGCCGCGCCACCATCACCGCCTCGCCGCCACCGTCGATGAGGATCGACGACCCCGGCTTGGGCGACTTGCTCGACCGCACATGGGCCAGCACCCGATGACTGTCCAGCACCCGCTCCACCAGAATCTCCAGCTTGCCGCCGGAGGCTTTCTGGCCAAACAACCGCGCCGGAATCACCCGGGTATTGTTGAACACCATCAAATCGCCCGGGCGCAAATGCTCAAGCAAATCAGTGAATTGACGGTGAGCCATGGCACCGCTGACCCCGTCCAGGGTCAACAGTCGACTGGCGCGACGCTCGGCCAGAGGGTGGCGAGCGATCAGCGAATCCGGGAGTTCGAAGGTAAAGTCAGCAACACGCATGATGGGGTTCGTCTAGCAGGGCCGGAAAGTCTAGCGGAAATATCAAAAATTCACCATGAAACGTGATTGACCAACGGTAGGCACCTCTCTATACTTCGCCGCCATTGAGCCCTGATGGCGGAATTGGTAGACGCGGCGGATTCAAAATCCGTTTTCGAAAGGAGTGGGAGTTCGAGTCTCCCTCGGGGCACCATCTTAAAGAAAGACCTTGAAATTCAAGGTCTTTTTTTTCGTCTGTAGGAAAGTGGTTTTCTGCGGGTAATGCAGGGCTCAGCCAGTCCCCTACCCGCTTTTGTGGTGAGGGGATCTATCCCTACTGCCCTTTGTGGTGAAGGGATTTATTCCCCCCTTGTGGCGAGGGGATTTATCCCCGCTGGGCCGCGAAGCGGCCCCCCATAGCCAACCCCATGGAGAGGAAGAACCTGTGGTAAGGAAGAACCTGGGAACAAGGAAGAACTCCGGTGGTAGAGAAGAATCTGTGGCAGGGAAAAACCTGTGGTAGGGGAAGATCCTGTGGCAGGAGAAGAACCTGTGGCGAGGGAGCTTGCTCCCGCTTGAGCGCGAAGCGCTCACAATGCAGTCACCACCCTCACCAATACCCGAAGCTGCCAAATCCAAGACATTAACCATCACCCCACCCTCCCCACCCAGTCACAAAGGATTTCACCCCATGGAATTGCTGCTGGAAACGGTCGCTCTTTACTCCCTCAAGCTGGCGTATGAGACGGAGGGCCACAGCCCGATCCTGCGGGATGATCCATTGATGGGCAGTTGCGACCGGGAGGTTTTTGAGTTGTTGATACGCCGGGGCGATGTGGCTGGGATTCAGCGCGAAATCGGTCGATGCCTGGATTTAGCGTTGGGAGCGATTGGTGGGGTGGACACGGTGCTAGGCCGAGAGCTGCATCGTTTGGCTACGGATTTCAGCGCAGTTCAGAAGATGGACGATCTTTACGCTCCGCTCATCGCGCTTAACAGTTACGTGAAAGATATTCTATAAACCCCATCGCTCGTTCCCACGCTCCGCGTGGCAACGCATCCCGCGACGCTCCACGTTGCAGCCTTACAGGCAAAACACGCTCCTACGCAGGTAATTCATGGACGACATCATCGCAGCGATAGGCAGTTGGCTAACCGAAACCCATGAAGCGAAACGGCGGATGGTGAGCAACCTGGAAATGCTCTTCTGGATTGCCGTCGCGATTGTCGGCGCGATCGCCGCGAAGGATTACGCTGCGAAGCGTAAGGCACTGATGACTCGAACGGAGCAAGCCTTGCCGGAGAAGGACCTGACCGCTACATCGTTGAGTGACGAACAGGGTCGTGCAGTTAAATATGTCGGCACCCTGCGGCGGGTTGAGGGCGGATATACCGTTAGCTTGATTCGGGAGGCTGACGGGGAGCGCACCGAGTCGTGTAGCGAGGTGATGCCTTCGTTGGAGAAGGTTGAGGTTTATCTTACAAGTTGCACTTCGTTTGTTTTGTCGGATTTCAAAAGCTGAAGTGGCTGTTAACGGCAGCCATGACGGGCCCGTTCGCACAAAGACAGACGCCTAAGAGAAGTGAATCGAACATTTCGGCCGATGAAAATAATCCGCCCCAATTCAGTTCTGATCGCTGACCGCTAAACGCTATTGAGGCTCGGACGATGACCCGCCCACAGCTTGTGCAGATTGACCTAAACGGAGTGATGAGTGCCGACGAACTCCATTCCACCCTGAGCGATGCGCTCGGTTTCCCCGGCTGGTACGGCTGTAACTGGGATGCCTTCTGGGACGCAATTACAGGATTGGTGGAAATGCCCGTGCAACTGAAAATTTCCGGGTGGGATGTGTTGTCCAGGCGCTTACCCAAAGATGCTGAGCTCATGCAAAAGTGCCTTGAAGACCTGAGTCTTGAGCATCCATCGCTCGCGCCCAATGTGGAGTTCGACTGAGCGCGAGAACGCGGCGACGGCTAGCGGTGCGACATCCAAGGTCATCGACCCACTATCCGAGGCGTCGTAACATCCCATCGCACCACCCAAACCATGGAAACGGTTGAAGAGCTGCCCAGGACACACGTGAATCTACAAATCGAAATCAAACGAATCTTTGGCAGCAACACGTTCGCCAGACCACTGTTCTATTCCTATCACGGCGGCTTGCGCTTTGAACTCTCCGAGTCCGGCGGAGTGATCGATCAGTTCCTAACCGCGCACCGCAAAGCGACAAGGATCTGCAACGACATCTTCCACGGCGAAGACGAGCTCGTCGTCTGTCTGCGCGCCTACTCTGACGGAAACCATTTCATCCACAGGCCAGTGCTTCGCGCGCTGCGATCCGCCGGAATACTCATTCCCTCTACGCGTTCAATCTGGCGTGAGGATATAGCCGCTGACGAGTGGTATAGCGAAGATCAGCCAGAGTATTGGATCAATATCGCGTTCAAACTCCCCATCTCCCGTCTTGATACGTTGCTATGGGGAGCCCTAGCCAAAGACCTTGCTCCGATCCAACCGCAATTCAACTGCCTTTTGTATCTTTTCAACCTGCCGCAGGGCGTTATGGTCTTCCCCTATGACGACAGAGGCATGGATGCCGTTGGGCCTAACGAAACGCTGCTCAGGCAGCTGTACTGTCAGCATCAAGAGTATTTACTGGATTACGACCGCGCAGAGATGGATAGCACGTTTGCCGCAGCCGCCCCTTCCCCACCTTCTGGCCCTTCAGGCAAAAAGCGCTTCAAGTAACCAAGGAATGTCTACAGCATTGAAGGACTCAGATTGATGCCAATTTCCATAGGGAGTTTCTTCTACCCTTACGTAAAGTTTCTTCACGGCGCGGCCTACAACCTGCACCAGATCCTGGAGGGGCTTGGCGTCGTATCATCGACCTTCACCGGGCGTAACGACGCCGGGCAAATCACCGGAACCTACTGGTCGCCCGATGAAGCGATGATGGCCACACTTGGCTATCTGATGATGCTGTCGCTGCTGCTGATTCCCTTGCTGACAGCAGCGGCCTATACGGTGGGCAAGAAGCAAGGCGTGCTCATCTTCTTCGCACTCTTGCTCCTACCGGGAACGTTGAACTGCCTGGGCCTTTTTCCCAACATCAATTACCTGCCCATCCGTTACGCCATCAATGGCGTTGGGAAACTGGGCAGCGAAGTCGGGCTGATTCCCCTGTTGATGCTTTGCGCCATCACCGGATGGGCCGTCATGGTGCTTATCTATGACAACCTCAACCTGACCGAACGCTTCCGTCAGATATACGATCACTTCTGGTTTCCGCTGGCATTGGTCGCCGCGGTGTTCTTCGTGGCGGACAACGGCGCCAACGAAGACGCCACATTGCTGAAGGAGGCGACGGCGAGCATCCAGGACGCCAGCGCGTTCCTGTTGAGCCAGATCAGGCGCTACGATGATTATTGCAGGGCTAATGGCCTGGATAGGCTGAAATCGTGCCAGTGGAGCAGCAATTCGCAATGGACTTTTACTCACATCAAGGAAGGTGAAGCCAGCTACTTCATAGATTTCGCACCGGACGACTCCAAAGGGTTCTACGCCGCGACGAGAAGAACCATAAGCGACGAGGATGTGATCGCCATCCGCAAAGAGATCAACGACTACAACCAACGGTTGTGCCCCGTGAAGTACTTTTCTAATGTCATCTCGCGCTCATCGCCGCTCTCCAGCACCTGCGAGTACGTCCCCCGTGGCTATTGCTCGGCCAATCCTGATGGCCCACCGGGTCTGGTGGACAAAAATATCAGCAGTCACACCGTAGCCTTGGCCAGCGAATGCATTGTTCCGTGGCTCGCCGGTGCCAAGCCTTCCTTGAAGCAGTTGTCGGCGCTGGTCAGCCAACATGACAAAGCCAAGAATCACCGTTGGCTGTATTTTCTTGCTGTCGCTGTGGCGGTCGGAGCGAAGGTGGCCTTGGCGACTACCAAGCTATGTTTGATTGATGCGCGGCCTGCGGCTGATAGGCGTCGGGTTTTGAGGGTTACACGGCAGAGGCTGGGGCAGTGCTTCCGTGTACTGAGGCGCCTGCTGGTCGGCTTCGGCCAATTAACATGGTTCGCCGCTCTCCGGGTATCGAAGCTGCTTAAACGGGAATAGCACGGCGGGACTAGCTTCTATCGGTAGATACACTGGGGGCTGGCCGTTTTGTGCCGGGGTCGAGACAAAGAAGACGGACAGTCTTGTCTAGTCCTGAAACAGGTGTAAACCTATTTCAGGACTAGACAATTTCAATAAAAACAGCAATTGGACAAAACCGCATCAGCCTTAGCACAAAAGCCCACCCTCAATGACAAACAAAACTAAAGCGTTATTTTTTAACTGGAACAGCCTCAAGAACCCTTTCAAATGGTGAACAATGCCTATCATGCGAAAGCCCCAAAGCGAGAAAGGCGAAACATTTTTTTGGCAACGATCGGTATCGAGCAACCAAATTTAATCTATCGATATTATTAAAGTCTCGAATATCAAAATTTCCGTCAAGAGCTAGAAATAGCTCACTAAGACTCTCCTTCCGCTGAAACAATACGCGCAATAATTTTTTATCACGCTCACTAATTTCTAAGGAGGTGCCAAATAAAGCGTTACATCCTATATCTCTCCCTCCGAATGCTCGAACCTCAACATTCGGATTTAAAAACTCCCTACACTCCATAGCGATACGTTCTAAACCTATAGAAGTATAAAAAACCTGACATAAATTTAAAAACTTTATTCCCTTTAGCTTCACAGCGAGAGCCGCCATTTCACTCTCGCCATAAGAGTAATAGTTTTCGTTTAAACCACCGCCACCCGCATAAAATCTTAAAGCCTTTATAACCTGCCCACCTGAAATAATATTGTCTACGATTAACGTCACCTCATGAGCTCCTGCTTCAATACTGCAAGGGTGAAATTTATCGATAATGCGACCAACATTTAGATCTTTAAAAAGGATACGATGAGCCCCATTAAAATCCCCAATATTTTTTATAAAAAAAGCATTTTTCGATTTCGTTGCAAGTAACGTCCGCACGGCTGAAATGAAAGCGTCAACATCTTCCGCACTCATCGTAATGTGACCAGCGATAAGAGCGCATAATCCTTCATGGAATTTCTTAGGTATGCCGGAAAGCCATCGCCGAAGAATGTTTTCAGCAACAGAAGTAGAAACATCCCTATTATAAGAAATATTTTTTATAGCTTTGGCAAACTGATTCAGATGAGAAGACACCTCTTCGAGTTGATAGACTGGATACGTTGTCGAAACAACCAAATTTTTCGGAAGACTAGCGAAACGAGACTTAACTGAAGAATACATTTTGCTAATAGAGGGGCTTATAGGCAGTAAAACGCTAACCTCTCCTTTTTTGATTGCGTAAATGTGATCCGAAGACCTTAGAACATAGGAATGGATCGACGAGTTAAATAGCTGAAGCTCACCCACTCCATAATTTAAAACAAAGGTGTTATCAAACGTCGACTCTATCTGAGCATAGACAACCAATCTTTCGGTATGCCTAACATCAACCCTCACTTTATAAAAATCGGCCAAACTAATATCAATCCCGAGACTCTTATCGGCCTCCAGTATAGCTTCTACACGAGATAGATACTCTTTAACATCCAAATCAAGGAAAAAGCGCAGAGTTGGTGCGATGCATTGCACTACTCGCCCCAAAGCTTTAGAGATAACAGCAAACATCATGCCCGGCGTAGAATCACTGATATCATCCTCGCTCGATACACAATATATCGATTTATCTCCGCCACTTTTGTTAAAACGATCATAAACATCTACAAATCTTTCTAGCAGTCTTTCATCTTTTTCGAATATTTGATAAAGAGCTGAAGCCATAGCCAGATCTAGATATAGCGAGGTATCAATAACTGGCAGCTTTTCAAGTTCCGCCTTCGCCAGCACTAAAAAATCATATGAATTTATGTAATCCCCTAAGTTAGATAGATACTTCTCTCTAACGCACTCAAGTACCGAGTCAGCACCATCAGAAAAGTCCAAGCAAAATAGACATGATATGAAATATTTCTGGTCATTCGGATATGACGTTACATCGCCACTTGGCTGCTCTCTTAAGAGCCGAGGTAAATTACCTAATTCCTTTGTAAACGGAGTCAAGCTATCAGAGCAAAGAAGCCGCTCATCGCTAAATATATTTGGATACGCCCCACCTTTAAACTGCTCAATTAAAATCAAAAAAATATCTAGCTTCTCGAGAACAGTTTTTCCTTCTAAAACCTGCCTCAATGATCTGTTGGCAGTGGCATTGTACACTGCAACTTTTTCACCATACCCATTTTGATAAGTCGTAACGTTCGAAGCTTCGACAAAATCACTTTCGTTTTTTCTTATAAGAATTTCGTTATTTTTCTTGAGAATTATACAATTATTTTCGAAAGCGTTTTTCTCGAACCAATTCCTACTTGGGAAAAAATGCACACCATCATTTTCAATAACCCACCTATAAAAAAAACCTCTTTCTTTAAGTCCCTCTAGTGCAACACTGATATCAACTAAATTTTTTATTGTAGAGTTTCCAGCGAGAAATATTATTATTGCCCCATGAAACATCTCAAACAAATTGCTCCTATCGGTAACTCCCCGACAAATAGACCCATCTATAATGGCAGTAATTACCACATTACTCTTCGGATGACTCACACTTAAATCAGGCAACCTTTTAAACCAATTATCAGGCTTTAGCGGGGTATTATAATTATCAATCTCGTTGAAAAGTTCGATACAGTAGACCCAAGCGGACTTTAAAACATCCAGATCCTCATTAACATCCGACAACGAAAAAAGACATAGGAGATGATAAAATCTAGTCGCAGGCAACTCGTAAACAAGAGCAGGAAACTTAGAAACAACTAATAAATTTAGACGTGACGCGTTAGAAATCTTTGCATAAAATATTCGCGCTAGCAAATTTAAAGATCCAGAAGAAACACTTGGACACATACTCAACGGGTATAGATAGCTTACAAATTTGGATAGCGATTGCTCGGCATTTAAACTTAAAGCCAATCGTTCGATCAGTGCAGAGTCAATGTGCAACTCTATCGGATCATTATAATCCGAAAGCGCGATCAAGATAACGTCCACCTCGACATCATTTATATTTATATCAACACCATGCACCAACTTCAATCGACAAATATTCTCTTGAACCAACCGAGTTTTCTCGAGCCTCGAGATCACATCAATAAGCACGATATCGAAAGCCACGCGACCTTGGCTTATAGAGCCTATTTGCGACAGAACCACACTGGTAAAAACTTCAGACTGCAGTGAATTGTAATGCTCAATTTGCGTGAGCAATCCCCATCGCTCTGGCCCTTCTACTACAAAATTAAAAAGATGCCTATACAAACTCCCTCTACCAATGCCTGACTTTAAGGTAGGGATTACTTTTTCGACTTTAAGATGGTCTACTTCAGACACTCCCGATAAATGAGAAAAGACAAACGCAAGGTCATCGTCACAAGTATCAGCCTGGATAATATTGATAAATTCATTTATCGCAAGATTTTTCTGAGTATCTGTTGCCTGCTCATAATTGCGAGAAGCTCGATCTACGGCATATTTTGATTGGGCCCTGTAGCGCTGGAAGTCTTCTGAAAAATTACAAATTTGCGTTATACTTGTTTTTTCGTCGTTAACAACCAAACCAAGATTCTGGACCAGCCCTTTTAATGCAATTAATTGCTCTTTAGCTTCTGACTCAGTCCTACATATAATGAACACATCATCAACATATCGCCGATAAAAAAGCACCTCTCCACCTTTGAGGGCTTGCTCAAAAACGGAGTCTATATTATCGAGATATAGTTCCGCTAAGAATCTAGCATAAGCAGGCCCCTGTGGCAGCCCTCTGCCTGTCCCGCCAACTGAGAAAACTGAATTCATCTGGAACAGAATATTAATTAATTTATAGTAGCCAAGAGTTGAGTCAGCATCTAAAGTCGCTAACTTCTTGTCAATTTTTTCGTTAACCCCTCCAAGCAAAAGCCTCTTAATCGGTTCGTGCGGAACCTCATCGTAAAATCTTGATATATCAGCTTTTACGACATAAAAATTTTCGTTAGCCAAATCATCAACTATCAAACTAATCCCTGCAACAAACTCAACCCAAAGATTAAGCCACGGCTTGAATATATATCGATCTTTAAATCCGGGATTAACTTGATAGCCATAGGAGTTATCACTAGGCTTAAAATCAAAAAAGTAAATTAACTGCTTTAAAATTACCGATGTAGTTAAGCGTTCGACTGCACCCAAAGTTATAAGCTTTCGCTGTTTGCTCGACTCATTTCTAGTATGTACGTAGTAATCTACTTCAGAAAAGTCAGCTACGAAGCTATCTACTTGAGACAACAACTCCACGCCATCTCCATTTGACAGGTAAGAAATTAATCTCGCAGACTGGACCTCGTCATTTTGAAATATATAATTAATTTCAGCAGCCCTTGTCACCTCAATATCATCTAGAGAAAAATCAAAAAGCCCATTAACATAATGACTAAAAGAAGGTATGCATGCATATAGCAACTCCTCTAACGATAGTGCCACATCGAACTTTTCACCGGTTACATTTTCTATCTGCTGTTGCGAGGGAAAATGGAATGACTGAAGCTTTCTCAAAGCTTTTTTTGATTTTTCCTCGTCATAATTTGAGGTTTTTGAGAAAACCTTCAGCAAGAAAAACTCGCCTAGATGATTATACTTGGAAGACTTTAGATTTACAAAAATCCCGACTAATAGCATCCTTTCAGCGTGACTTAATTGTTTGTCTACCAAAAACCTTTCAGCTAATTTCTTTAGCGGTCTATGCTTTTCCCAATGTTTTATTAACTCATTAACACTAAGCGAATCTTGACTTACAACTATAGACTTAACTCTAGCCGCCGACATACTAGAGTCCTGACTCAAATCGAAAAATACGCCTAATACTTTCTCAGTTTTCGCCTTAGAAATTTCTTTTTTGTTCTGTAAAATACTTAGCTGTTGATCGAGTATTTCAGCAGTCAGATTACTAATATTAACCTTGCTTTCAGACTTATTTTGATCAGGGGCCAGAAGGGAGTAACAACCAGTTTTAACATGTTTCGAAAGTGGTATTTTCACACCTACACCGACTCCTCCGGAGGGAGTCCTTGTCTTTGGAAAGAGATCGATAGCAATCATCCCTGACTCTGATGTAGATATAAACCTTGCTCTAATAGTTAGCGTAATTTCATATGCAACTCTATAGCTAATTCTTTCTGAAAAAAGTATCCAAACATGCATCCCCCGCTGGCCAGAGAACTCTAACAAATATGGTATTTCAATTTGCTTTAACTTCTCGCAAAATGAATCAACAGCCGCATTCAACTCTTCCATTGCTGATAAAAAAACATCTGAAGCCAGGAAGTCTTTTTTAACGTCAAAATCGAAACACAACCAATTCACAGATGAGTCGATATTTTTCTGATAAGCCCCAATCGCCGCACAAGCAGTTATACTTTCCCTGACAACTGAGGAAGTTAACGCCCCGCTACGCCTAACATAATTTCCATCCGGCATTTGCTTTATATGAAAGTTCTGGTCCGTCGCAAAAATATTACTGAGCAAATCGGATATCGCCTTCTCTTGCTCTAACATAAGATTCCCTTCAGCAATCCAACTTTTATATAACTTATGTTGTAGATCCCCGCCTTTCCCACTAGCACTTGTGCATGCCTTCTTGTGAAAGGAAGTGACTAATGAATCACACCCTCGGGGCGTAGCGGACGTAAGCCATTCCCTTAAGACGACTGGGCTCACTGATCATCGCTTTTTCGGGTCTAGACCACAAGCCAGTTGCGAGCACCATTTCAGCGTAGAACATTCACTTCCGGAATGAGACGCGCTTTATTTGGCTGTAGCAATCGTGGCCGAGATGCAGTTCGTTCCCGTAAGTGGTCCTCCACTGTGCTGGCCCACCAACAGCGTCAATCGAACAGCCAAAGAAAATAAATTCGCCATGAATGAAGGCGACCTGGCTTATTCAGCTACATTTGATTCGCATCATCAAAAGAGGAGACGGCCATGCCATCAATGGAAATAGCGCTTGTAAACGGAGCGCGCGCAGCGCCAGCGCCTGGCCTGAAAGGCGAGTGTCCATTGTGTGGAAAGCCCGCACAGGCGAAATGCGGCCCAATCATTCGCTGGCACTGGGCACACACCGGCCGTCGACACTGCGACCCTTGGATGGAAAATGAGGGCCCTTGGCATCGCGCATGGAAAGCGTTATTTCCATTCGAGTGGCAGGAGGTGGTCGCCTACGACCACACTGGAGAAAAGCATATTGCGGACGTGAAGCGGCCAGACGGAACAGTGGTTGAGCTGCAAAACTCGCCGATGAGCATTGAAGAAATGCAAAGCCGGGAGGATTTCTATGGGGACCGAATGATGTGGATAGTGAACGCCGAGTAATTTCGCGGCCAGATATACATCCAAGAAGCTCTCCCTGATCCTAACGCGGAGTTCGTCGCAGACTTGGTTTTCGCTCAGCCGAGCGCAGATTCAAGGCGCAATAACGTGATCATCCAAGGGGATGGACAAAGCCTGATGTTCTTCCGCAGGTCCGACATTGGGTCAGACGGCAAACCTACGTATCAGCTTCACTCAGGGCAAAGCCTGGGCGATCTGGTGGTTAGAAATTATGCAGGTCATCATCTTTGCTTTTGGCTGAAGCCGCGCGAAGTTTGGAAGAGAGCGAAACGCTTGGTCATATTCGACTTTGGAGGCGAAACCATGTGGGCGGTTTGCCATTACGGTGTTGATGCGTTTTTCTGTGTCCGACGTGTATCAAAAAGCACACTGGTCCAATCGTTATTGGATGGCGACGAGCCGGTTCTATCGGAGAAGGTCATCCCGATCGCGCCATACATGAATTGGATGAAGCCGGCTGGGCTTCGACCATCCTTTGACGGAAAGTGAGATTCGCATGAGACGGAACCCAATCCGGCCAGTCGATTACTGAGGGCCGCAGAACCTAGTAACGAAGCCTGGGGCAAGCGGTGGCAGAACCGCAACGAGGAGACCTAGTCTGACAAACTTGAACTCACTGCATTGCAACGGTCTTCCTCGAACATAAAAAAGGTCTTGCTGGGCAAGACCTTTTTCCAATCTTGGTAGCGTAATATTGCAGCCTACCTCACCTCAACAATATCCAAAGCCCGATTCGCCAACAGCTCACTTACCTCAATCACCTGCAAAATCCCCAAGGCAACCCGCCGCCGTGACCCATCCAGATCAAACGCCAAATCACTGATCATAGCATTCGCCGAAGCCAGGTTCTCACTGAGATTCGCAAGCAAACACTCAGAATCCACACTCGGATCAATGCGAAAAATGGAGTCGGACTTGTCAGACGTTTCGCTCTTAGGCTTGGGTTTCAGGTAGTAATCCAACGCGCGGGTGGCCGCGTCGTCGAGCTTTTTATTGCGAGCCGTTTGGGCACGAGATGTGGGTTCATCTGTAACTGGAGGATTCGGTGTAATTTTGACCATAGCCTTAGCTCTCTTTGGTTGAGGCTACTTCCCGTTCGCGACTAAACGATTGGGAGGCAGCTGTACGCAGGTTAGTCGACCGACGAGCTAAGAAATCGGCGCGCCCGGAGGCGCCCTGCGCACAGCCACCATCGAGTGCAGGGATGGGGATTCCTGACTGATGGACGCTTGAGCGACTTAGCAACGACGGGCGACTAAACCCGATCACTGGTGAGCAGTGACAGGTCCCAAACTACCGACGCAATCCAAGGCGAACAAGCCGGCGGATTCTGGCGTAGTTGTAGGCAAAGGCGCAAGGCGACGTCGGCTGACGAGTTGCGGGCGCCCAGTGACTGACAGCCACGACTGACACACCTACCTTTTCTCTGGGGCAGATTGGCATACTGTCGAAATACTCACAAAAACACCCATCCACCACATGAACCACGCTGCCTTCCGCCAGGATGAATACGCGGCACATCGTGATGACTGCCGAGACTGAACATGCCATCCAGCCCAGCATCAAACCTTGCATTTTCCACGGGTTCGATCACGACTGCCTTCCCGTCTGATCTTTCGCTCAGGGCTGAGGGCCTATACCAAATATTAGGAAACACCAGCCTAGCAACACACCCAGGTATTGAGATCAAAGTATGCGGCGAGGATTTAGTCATTCCCTATCGAATCCATCATGAGGGCGATGAGCAGGAATATTTACAGCTAAATGGGCTCCAGAGCGTCATGTACTCTTGCGTCCTGACAAGGCATCACGATGGCCATATCAGACACCGTCAGCTCAAGCAAATCCTGTCGGTGTCAGAGCCCTGGGTCGTCCCATTCGTGATGCAGCTTACTGGCGAGTACGTAATGGAAATACTCGATACCTGCGAAGCTCATCTGCCAACACTCAATCCGGAGTTGTACGGGGATTTTATCAAGGACAACCCGAAATATTTCAAAGCGCTACAGGATCGGATGATCAGCTACTGGGATTGCTACTACCGCCACCTGTATAAGTACCGGCAAGACTACGTGGGGTTTCGGTTGTTCGAGCACTTTCGCACGCTCGCAAGGGAATAGATGGTAAGCCAAGGCACGTCAGCGTGTATCCCCGCATTGATCCCTAACTGCAGAATTCGTCTACAAGGCACGGTTTGTATGGCATGTACGAGTCTCCCTCGGGCACAAAAAAAGGCCTTGCTAGGCAAGACCTTTTTCCGATCCGGGCGGCATGTAGGGCTGCTGCCCTACCTCACCTCGACAATATCCAAAGCCCGATTCGCCAACAGCTCACTCACCTCAATCACCTGCAAAATCCCCATCGCAACACGTCGTCGCGACCCATCCAGATCAAACGCCAAATCACTGATCATGGCATTCGCCGAAGCCAGGTTCTCACTGAGATTTGCAAGTAAACACTCAGAATCCACACCCGGATCAATCCGAAAAATGGAGTCCGACTTATCAGACGTTTCGCTCTTAGGCTTCAGGTAGTAATCCAACGCTCGCGTAGCAGCGTCATCGATTTTCTTGTTGCGAGCAGACTGAGCACGGGAGACGTGTTCGTTCGTATCAGGGGGATTCGGAGTATCTTTTGCCATTACCTTGTTTCCTGTAGTTGGAGCCATCACCCGCTCGCGACTAAACGATGGGAGGCAGCTGTACGCAGGTTAGTCGACCGGGGAAACAAGAAACCGGCGCGTCCGAGGACGCCCTGCGCACAGCCACCATCGAGTGCAGGATGGGAATCCCGACTGGATGACGCCTTGCACAACCTGTTTCACCCCGGGCGACTAAACCCGATCACTGATGAGCAGTGACAGGTCCCAAACTACCGACGCAGCCCAAGGCGAACAAGCCGGCGGATTCTGGCGTAGTTGTAGGCAAAGGCGCAAGGCGACGTCGGCTCGCGAGTTGCGGTTGCCGAATGACTGACAGCCCCATCTGACGCTTCAGATTGTTCCGGCCCTCAATAGCCAGCCCTACCTGTTTTGAGGAAACCGGAACAACCACTTCAAGAATCCTCCTACATCGCGCCCCTCTCTTCCCGCGTTAGCGTCTGTCCTGCATTTAGCGGACGAGATTCACTACGTGGCGACACGCAAAAAAGACATCCCCCAGGTTCGAAACCCGCCCGGTGGCGACGGGCATCACCTCACTTATCGGGACATGAGCGCCAGTGAACTGGCCGAGCGTGACGCGCTACAGCAGGCTTATGAAGCCATGCTTGCCCGGCAAACAGCCTACGAACAAGCGCGCTGGGCCACGGTGGATAACAAGTCGTTGTCCAGCGTAACCGGAAGTGTGTTTGCCAAGAGCTGCAAGCTCCCCAACGGCATCATCGATTACAGCAACCCCAACGGCTACGTCCCGGCGGACCTGGTCAAGCAGTACGGCGATCTCATGTGGCTGGGCGGTCGGAGCGCCGACCCATCCGGGGCCATCCCCCTCAAGCGGATTAGCGCGGGCGCGGTTCCGGTTAACTTGGGTCGGTTGGCGCTGGGCGGTTCGGCAACTTCCACGGTTGCCGCTGCCGGCGGCACCGTTGGCGCAGCCCTGCTGACCGGTGTCGTTGCCCTGCTCTGGCCCTCCAGCCTGGGCGACAGCGCGCTTTACAGCGAAGACCAGCTACGCGACCTCAAGCAAGCCCGCAGTCGCATGCGCTTGAGCGTCGAGCAGCAGGCTGACGGCAGCCTCAAGGGGTATGGCTTCTATACCGGCCAGCATCCCGATTGGGAAATGGTCGACGTTGTCCAGTTCACCCCGCGAGCCGATCAGTTCATCGCCGACTTGGGTGACGGCATCGAACTGATCTGGACGCCGGCCACCAACCCGTCCGACACCCTCGGCATCCCCGCTCTGGAAGCGGCGCCCCAAGCACCACCCATCTGGATTTACCCGCCGACGCCGATGGCCGACAGCATCATCGTCGACCCAATCTATCCGCCGGAGTACAAGGATTTCATTCTGGTGTTCCCGGCGGATTCGGGGGTTCGACCGGTTTATGTCGTGGTCTCTGTCAGGCGAAGCGGTAACGCCGACCATGACTATCATCCAGCCCCAGAAACCGAAGAAATTACCGGCTTTCCAAATCTAAAATCGGTAAAAAAGAAAACACCAAAACAAGCAGGGGCAGGACTTAGAGAACGGTGGGCTGATCCTAAAGGAAGGACCATTTATGAATGGGACTCCAGACATGGAGAGCTAGAGGCATATCGTGCAAGCGACGGAAGCCATTTAGGCGCGTTCGATCACGAGACGGGTGTGCAAGTAGGTCCGGCCAGAAAAAACCGCAACATCAAAAAATATTTGTGAGGACTCGATGGGCTTAAAACTAAGATTGGATTGGTACGACAAAAAAACCGAGTTGGGTGAAGGCAAAGAATATTCGAACGACATGGGAGATGACGTATCGGTAATCTCCGCGTTGAATCTGGAAAGCGAACCAGAAATTTATGACGGGGGCTTTGATGTGCGCGCCGAATGGATACCTATCATCCAGCCCTTCTTTGGGCATTCAATCGCCCCAGAAAAATTCGATTATCAAATTGCATTTCGATACCGGACCAATTGGTAAAAAAACCGACTAGTCACCCGCCCATCCAACACGCTTGAGATTTATCCCGAAAGAGACGAGGCATGAGATGAGTACCTATAAACCGTTGCACTGCGACCTGCACGACTACCTGGAGATTGCCTGCCTGTGCGGCTACACGCTGGATATCGAGCTGACTGACGGCCAACGCCTGACAGCCCGTGCGATCACCACACGGACCTCTTCCACGCGGGAAGAGTTTCTAGAAGTCGAAACCACGGACGGCCGCCAGGAGATTCGCCTCGATCACTTATTGGCGATTGCGCCGCTGGATAAGAGCGCCAGGTTTGGCCGCGTTGTGCTGGGCGACGAATGATCACCGAACATGGAATTAGCTGAAGCCAAGCTTTCGCTATGGGTTGCTATGGCTTCCGGCGATCAATCACGAGTCGACGCGCACCCTCAACTCTTCTTTCCAAACAACCGCTCGGCAATCTGCCGACCTCGCTCCAACCCTTCTTCCGTCAACCAGATCGACTTGTTCTTGTTTACCGGGTCGCTGATGAGACCTTCTTCATGCAATCGATTCATGACCTCGAAGTCGAAACCTTTCCAGGCATTGCCGCTGTCGGAGCTGAAGGCTGCCAGCAAGGCGAGCACAGCTTCTTCTATCAATCTGTCGTCGTATTCCATGGTCGCTGCTCCGCTCGTGTTAGCAGGTAGCGCCGATTTTACGCTTCAGCGCTCCTTAAACCTTATCCAATCATCACCTCACCGGCTTGCTCCAGTGCCAACCGATGCACGGTGACAGCCGCCAGTTCCAAGTCATCACCCCAGCTCACATCAAAGCCCCATTCGCCTACTTGAGCGGTGCGGAACAACGAAAGGTCCTCTAGAACCTTGAGTACCGGAAATTGCCGGATGTGTTCCCGCAGGTCAACGTCGTAGTGCTTACCGTCGGCAAATTCCACCTGCAAAGCATGTTTGCCGGGGACAGGCTTCACGCTACTGATTCTGGCTTTGCTGATCATGGGTCAGCTCCTACGACTGTGTTCATTCCACACACACTGCAGGTCAGCGGTGTGCTTTACCGCCAACGCTAAGGGGCACCTCAACAATATCCAACGCCCGACTCGCCAACAATTCACTCACCTCAATTACCTGCAAAATCACCAACGCCACACGCCGGCGCGATCTATCTAGATCAAACGCTAAATTACTAATCATCGCGTTCGCCGAAGCCAAATTCTCATGGAGAAAGAATCATTCCCAAGATCAATCCGAAAATAGAGTCGGACTTGTCGGACGTTTCGTTCTTAGGTTTAGGCAGCGGATCAAACACAAGGAAATCTTTGCTAACACATACTACGCCGAACAGGCCCACCGCCATCATATATACAACCTAAGAATAGAATCACTTTCGACCATGATGCGAGACAACCAATTGTCACACCATAAATAATATAAAGCAGGCTCCCGAGCGGAACAATTAAATGGATGTTTAATTCCCGTTTCGACACATGCCTTTTTATGCGACCTTATCTACTTACACCCACCACCCCTTCAAGCCGCACCGGCTTAGGTATTGAACCGACAGTGAGTCAACCCAATTAAAGGATTAAACATGACATCAATAGATCTTCCTGCCATACATATAACAACATATGAATGGGACCCGATTATAAGCCCCTTTGGCTCTGGGGCTGGATTTGGGTCCAGCACATTTGATCGTGAAGGCCCAACAAAAGACGGTATATTTGGCAGGGGCGCTCAAGGAGCACTCTATAATTGGGCACTTGCAAATTATGACGCCATAACAAAAGCCATACAACAAAGCTACTCAGAAAAACATAAAAACCTACCAAAAACATTGGAGTCCGAACTAAGCTCCGCTCGAACCAGCAACAACTTCATCGTTCTACCTCCAAATGAATCCATCATTCGAGAGATAGCGTTACGCGAAGCATTCATTAAGCACAAAGCGACCGAGCTAGCCCAGCAGACCAATTTGGCCAATAAATTTTACGGATCTTCCCCAATCAACAAAACACCGATTGACCTTGCAAGTCGATATCGCGCCCGACAACTGCTCAATACTGTTAAAGCGGCTTGGTCAGATTCGTACACCGCTGCCTTTAATGCAAAATTACTGTCTGAAGGAATTTCTCTCCTAACTGGACAATCTACTGTGCTCAATAGAGAGTTGAAAGCTGTTGAGGCTCGTATTGCTGCGGCCAAAGCCGCTGCTGCAAAAGCAGCGGCCGACAAGGCTGCTGCAGAGGCTACCGCGAAAGCCATCGCCGACAAAGCTGCGGCCGCCGCGAAAGCCGCCGCTGACAAAGCTAAGGCAGATAAGCAAATCGAAGCAGACAACATCAAGGACGATATTCTTTTCGTCACTAATTTTTATAAAGAAGTAGCGGAAAAATTTGGCGAGAAGGCCTCAGACCTAGCTAAAGAGTTAGCTGAAAGCGCTAAAAGCAATAAAATCAGAAGCGCTGACGAAGCAATATACGCATTCAACAAACATAAAGACTCAATACAGAAAAAATTCGGAAAACAAGATCGTGAAGCTATCGCCAGGGCGATAGATTCTTTAGACAAAGAGACACTAGCGAAGAACCTTTCCCGCTTCAGTAAAGGACTGGGTGGGGTTTCGAAAGGCGTTGACCTTGCAGAATTGCTATTAGAATTTGTAAAGGCAACGGACAGTGGCAATTGGAAGCCGTTCCTGATTAAACTGGAAATAATTAGTTTAGGCGCAGCTGCGACTTTCATGGTTGCCGCAATATTTGGAATCGCCGCCACAACACCCATCGGCATATTTACCTTTGCTGTATTAATGGCGGCAACTAGCGCTTATATTGACGAAAAACTAATAGAGAAAATCAACAAGGATATTTTAGGCGCATAGACTTATGGGCGTTATTTTTTTAATGACGCCCTCACAGAAAAAAACCGCATAGCAAACATGAAAAAAATTGGTATAGCTAAAATATAGCAAAACGCATAATACATCACATAAATGCTATTCTTAGCCGTACCCTCTTTAAAAAAACCGCTGTACCAAAACTCTTTCGAAGTGAAATTCAACGCCATTCCTTCTAGGAGTTTTTTGGAAAACGGATAAAGCACTGCGCTTACACCATAGAATACAATTTCCTTGGAGAGCGCGAGACTCCCTGTACTAGGCAGGCTATACCAAGTGCATACACAAACACAGAACATAACCACACCCCAAATGAGATGGGTAAAATAGTATTGCTTATCCATAAATCCGAAATCCCTCTCCTTGATAGTTATACCACTAACGCCACTGCAACTTCTTGGCTATTATTTAACTTCTGCTCACATATCTCTCAAACATAAAGGGCTTTGCTGGGCAAAGCCCTTCCATCTAGGCGGCACGTAGCGCTGCTGCCCTACCTCACCTCAACAATATCCAAAGCCCGATTCGCCAACAGCTCACTCACCTCAATCACCTGCAAAATCCCCAACGCAACCCGCCGCCGCGAACCATCCAGATCAAACGCCAAATCACTGATCATCGCGTTCGCCGAAGCCAAATTCTCACTGAGATTCGCAAGCAAACACTCAGAATCCACACCCGGATCAATCCGAAAAATGGAGTCCGACTTATCAGACGTTTCGCTCTTAGGCTTCAGGTAGTAATCCAACGCCCGCGTGGCAGCGTCATCGATTTTCTTGTTACGGGCAGACTGAGCACGGGAGACGTGTTCATTCGTTTCAGGAGGATTCGGCGTATCTTTTGCCATCGTCTTGTTTCCTGTAGTTGGAGCCATCACCCGCTCGCTGCTAAACGATGGGAGGCAGCTGTACGCAGGTTAGCAGACCGGGGAAACAAGAAACCGGCGCGTCCGGGGACGCCCTGCGCACAGCCACCATCAAGTGCAGGATGGGAATCCTGACTGGATGACGCCTTGCACAACCTGTTTCACCACGAGCTGCTAAACCCGATCACTGATGAGCAGTGACAGGACTCAAACTACCGACGCAACCCCAGGCGGACAAGCCGGCGGATTCTGGCGTAATTGTAGGCAAAGGCGCAAGGCGCTGTGGCTTACGGGCAGAGGTCGCTCGATGCCTGACAGACCCGGCTTACGTTATCCATTTCAGCCGGATACCCGGGCCTCGAATCAAGGTTCCTTGGACGGCTCAGCTATCTGACGATGGGTCGTCACGATGAAGGGCCTGCCCTGCAAGTCCATTTGCTCCAAGACAATCTTGTTCTTCGCAATCTCTCTGATGCGCGCCCGTCCCGATCCACCTTCGGGGTAGATATCACTGAGGTTGGGCATGCTGGGCCGGATGAACTGCGCCACCGTCAAAGGCGAAATGTCTTTGCCGTCTACCGTGTAATTCTTGGGCAACGTCTTCATCTGCTGCAGCGTGAACGACAGGTTTTCGCTATCTGCGCTCCAGGTCCCGGCGCCATTGACGCTGTATTCGAGCCTGTAAGGTTTCGAAGGCTCTGTTCCAACCAGCGCGACCACGCCGCTGACGTTGTAATGGTTGTTGGCGAAGTATTCGATCATGCCCTTGAACTCGAACTGAACACCTTCGGCATTGGGATAGCTGAACTCCTCGGTCCAGCGGCCAATGAAATGGCTTTTGTAGTAGTCGGCCCTCATTTCGGCCAGCCAGGATGAAATGCTGGGAAACCCAGCCAGTAAGCCAACAATCGCCACGATCGCGGCCCAGCTTTTTAGTGAGTACTGCTTGAGTGTTGAGACATCGGTCATCAATAGCTCCTAATCCCTAAGGAGAAAAAAGAAAGGGAAACTGGGGAAGTTTGCCCCCGTTCCCTACGAAGTGAGGTGGGCAGTAGGCTAGCTGAGAACCTAGCCTGCCAGCCTTTTAGTAGGAACGGTCTTCTTCCTTCATGCGGTAAATGCGACCGAACGTCATGAAGGAGATCCACAGGAACACCAACGTCAGCAACACCCCGCCAGCCATGATGAAAAAGCCGGAGCGATACGTATGCAGTTCGGTGGCGATGCTGCTGACTTCGGGAAACCAGCGTGAGTACAGCAGCGGAACTTCGCCACCTACCTCGTACTGGGTGTGTTCGATATAGCGTTGGTCTGGGTATTCGTCTTCGTGGACTCGCTGATCACCGTCGGTGTATCGGTAGTGAATGATCATGCCGTTTTCGTTCATTGGAATGCTTTCAAGTTGCGTCACGGTGCCTTTCACCTCGACGGCACTCCATTGAATCGCTCCGTAGATGATCCCTGAATGTTTTGCCAGGGACGCGAGGAACAAGAGCACACAGCACGCTACGGTAAGCAGGATGATTCGGGTATACAGGTGATCTTTTTCGGCTTCGCGTGGGTAGTACATGTTCCGGTCCTTCGTATGAGATTGCTGCGCAACCTATCGACGGTCGACCGAGCAACTTGAGTTTTATCCAGCGCCGTAACCCCTCCCTCCTAAATTTAGCCGGAGGGGAGAAGCCGGGGTTTGTTTGGGTGGGGACTTTCGAATAAGGGCTGCTGCGCAGCCCAGCGGGAGCAAGCTCCCTCGCCACGGGGGTTTGATGTTTACCCAGTGAGCAACGTGGTGCTAAGCCCCCTCGCCCTTCTCCGACGCTTCATCGCTGTGCACCACCACCAACAACTGCGCCTGAACCTCGCCCACCGACCGCAGGCGATGGGGCTTCTGCGCATTGAAGTGCAAGGCATCGCCACGGTTCAGCAGCACGCGCTCGTTCATGAAGTCCACTTCAACCTGGCCTTCGTGCACGAACAGGAACTCCTCCCCGGTGTGTTCCTTGAACGCGTGGTGAGCGGTGAATTCGCTCGCCGGATAGAGGATGAAGGGCAGCAGGCTGCGCTCGGACACCTGGTGGGCGAGGACCGCGTATTCGGAGCTACCACTGCTCGCCGCCAGCGATTGACGGTCTTCGCTGCGCACCAGGCTGTAGCTGTCGAGGGCGACGTTTTCTTCGGAAAACAATTCCTCGACTTTCACGTTCAGCGCCTTGGCGAGCTTGAGCGCCGTGGCGATGGAGGGCGAGCTCAAGCCCCGCTCCACCTTGGACAGGTAGCTCTTGGTCATCCCGGTTTTCTCGGCCAGGACATCCAGTGTCACCCCGAGTTTTTTCCTGAGCAATTTCAAGCGAATGGACATAGGTAACCAACATTTCCAGGGAAACGGACAATCTGCGATTGCAAATGACACTTTGTGTCATATAGTCTATTTAGTGTCATTAGCACCTCCATCCCACAGCTTCCATGACGCGGATCAAGAACGGTCAAAGAACGAATCAGGAGAACTGACATGAGCAAGACCCTGGCGACACCCAAGGACCAGCTGGTCCAACACGCTGTTAACCAGATGCAGAAAACCCTGCCGGATAATACGTGGACTGTACGACAAAAGCTGGCCCTGACCTGCCGAATCCTGTTCGAAAACGGCCACGACTCCGGCCTGGCCGGGCAGATTACCGCGCGCGGACCGCAACCCGGCACTTACTACACCCAGCAACTGGGCTTGGGCTTCGACGAGATCACCGCCGGCAATCTGCTGTTGATCAACGAGGACCTGGAGGTGCTGGAGGGCCACGGCATCCCCAACCCGGCCAACCGCTTTCACACCTGGGTCTACCGCGCCCGGCCGGATGTGAATTGCATCATCCACACCCACCCTACCCACATCGCCGCGCTGTCGATGCTGGAAGTGCCGCTGCAGATTTCCCACATGGACCTCTGCCCGCTGTACGAAGACTGCGCATTCCTGGAGGGCTGGCCGGGCGTGCCCGTGGGCAATGAGGAAGGCGAATTGATCGCCGGCGCCCTGGGTGACAAGCGCGCCATCCTGCTTTCCCACCATGGCCAGTTGTCGACCGGCGAGACCGTGGAAGAAGCCTGCAACATCGCCCAACTGATCGAACGCGCCGCGAAGCTGCAACTGCTGGCCATGGCCGCCGGCGAGGTGAAACCGATCCTGCCGCACCTGGGTCGCGAAGCCCACGACTGGATCGCCCGCCCCAAGCGTCACGCCGCCGCCTTCAACTACTACGCCCGGCAGAACCTGCGCCAACACGCCGATTGCCTGAACTGAATCCATTAGGAGCGAAGCCATGTCTACCCCCAACATCCACGGCATCATCGGATACACCATCACGCCCTTCTCCGCCGACGGCCAGAACTTGGACCTGGACGCACTGGGCCAATCCATCGACCGCCTGATCGACAGCGGCGTCCATGCCATCGCGCCCTTGGGCAGCACCGGCGAAGGCGCCTACCTGAGCGATGCGGAGTGGGACCAGGTCAGCGAGTTCAGCATTGCCCGCGTCGCCGGCCGGGTGCCGACCGTGGTCAGCGTGTCTGACCTGACCACCGCCAAAGCGGTCCGCCGCGCACGTTTTGCCCAGGCCCATGGCGCCGATGTGGTGATGGTGTTGCCGGCCTCTTACTGGAAGCTGAGCGAGGCGGAAATCCTCAGGCATTACCAGACCATCGGCGCCAGCATCGACCTGCCCATCATGCTTTACAACAACCCGGCCACCAGCGGCATCGACATGTCCGTGGAGCTGATCCTGCGGATTTTCAACGCAGTGGATAACGTCACCATGGTCAAAGAAAGTACCGGCGACATCCAGCGCATGCACAAGCTGCAACTGTTGGGCGAAGGCCAGGTGCCGTTCTACAACGGCTGCAACCCGCTGGCGCTGGAAGCCTTCGCCGCTGGGGCTAAGGGCTGGTGCACGGCAGCGCCGAACCTCATCCCGCAGCTTAACCTCGACCTGTACGCAGCGGTATTGGCCAACGACCTGAGCCAGGCGCGGGCGTTGTTCTATCGTCAATTGCCGCTGCTGGATTTCATCCTCAAGGGAGGCTTGCCCGCCACCATCAAGGCCGGTTTGCGCACCCTCGGCCTGGAAGTCGGCGACCCACGCTTGCCGGTCTTCCCGCTCGACGATGCGGGCAATAGCCGATTGCACGCCATGTTGAACGAACTGCTCTGATCCTTCCGGCCCTGGCGACTCGGCAGGTGGCGTCTGAAAACACACACCTGTTCGGTCGCCTTTGAACGAGAGACTTCAATGACCATCAAAGTCTATGACACGCACGTACGCACCCAAGACGGACGATACTTGCACTTCGACGTGCTGATCGACCGCAACGACCAGGAATTCGCCCAAGCCTGCGCGCGACGTTTCCTGGCCGAACAGGGCATCGAAGACCAGGACATCACCTTGAACGACTGCCGTTTCTGCCACGTCGAGCCAAGCAACCCCAAGGTAGTCGAGGCCATCGCCCGGCAAGGTTTTTTCATCCTGAAACTGCAAGGCTGCGAGGTTTGAAATGGATACCTATAAACCGTTGCACTGCGACCTGCATGACTATCTGGAAATCGCTTGCCTGTGCGGCTACACGCTGGACATCGAACTGACTGACGGCCAACGACTGACAGCCCAGGCGATCACCACGCGGACCGCTTCCACGCGGGAAGAGTTTCTCGAAGTCGAAACTACAGATGGCAGCCAGGAGATTCGCCTCGATCAGCTATTAGCAATTACGCCGCTAAATGAGAACGCCAGGTTTGGCCGGGTTGTGTTGACGGTGGGTGACCCGATTAGCCATTGAAATGGATCTAAGTTGTGCGGGGCGGGTTTTGTCCTAAGAAGCCGGCGCCGTTTTCACGCTCGCTGACTGACGCACCGCTATCGCGAGCAAGCTCGCTCCCACAAGGGGATGTTGCGCCTGGAACTCGATGGACATCCAGCTACCCTATGGCGAGGGAGCTTGCTCCCGCTGGGCTTCAGCAAAGGAGACGGATTATTTCAACAGGTGAAATAGATCTGTCCCCTTTCGTCGGTAACTAGGCTGGATAGGCTTCGTTAAACGCCAATGCAAAGTCTTCCGCCTTTGAAAAGAGCAGCATCTCCACGTCACCTATCTCGACATTGAGTTTTCGGGAGACATTCACCAACAACCCGATGTAGGTTGGGTAGACATCGGTCGTCGCAATTCGAAGCCAGCTCTGTTGCCGCGCCAGGGTCTTCAAGCGCGGCCAACATGCGTTGAGCTGCGTGTTTCGACCTGCCAAGTGCGGAAACCACAAGCGTTGCTCATCACCGTGAATCAGTTGCAGGACGTTCAGGGAAAATGAAACCCGCGCATCGAAGATGGCATGCTCGTTTGGATTCGAAAATGCCGCCACTTTCGACCATGAGGCGATTCCTTTGTGATTTGACGGCACTTGCCCCTGTGACACGGTCTGAACATAGCCTTGCATCGTTGCAGGTGCATTTCTTTTGACACCTCCCCAGACGCGCACCGCGTAGTCCGCAAGTGCCATCCGTTGTTCGGGTGACGAACCCCACTTTCGGGCGGCATGGCGCTTCAGTGCGTGTGTCTTTTCATACCAGTTCGAGCCACCAATCTCCCATTCAAACGAGTGGCGGACGAGCGCGGTATCAAACTTCCAAGTGTAGATTTGGGGAAGTGACGGCAGGTGCTGTGTGGCGTAAGAAAGCAGCGTATTTTCGAGAGAATGCATGAACGGGATCACGTGTTGAACGAGGCGGCCATGGTAATGGACTCCCAGTGTTCCTACACCCCACGCAAAAAAAATTTCCAATCCATCCCCTCCCGCAAAGCCCCCATCCGCTTCTGCAAACACCCCCACCCATCCCCACCTCGATAATGCCCTCCTCACTCACCCCTACCGCTACAACCGAGCACCGTGTACCCCCCATGAACCTACGCACCGTCATCCGGAGCTATTGCCTCAACTCCAAGCTCGCCACACATACCCTGACCCGCCTGCACAAGGCGCTGTCCTCCCTGGCCGGCTACCTGGCGCAGCAAGGCTTCGACTCCAATACATGGCCGACCACCCGTGACGAAGCCACGCTGGACCGTCGCCTCAATACCGTCTGCCCAGAACTGGCCGCCACCGTATTCAGCCACGCCCGCGAAGGCATCATCCTGGTCGACCCCTTCGGCCGGGTCATCGCCGTGAACGAGGCCTTCACCCGGCTCACCGGTTACGGGCAGGAAGAGATAGAGGGCCGCGAGCTGAACGCCCATCGCATGGTCCGTCGGCTCACAGCGTTTTATGCGCCGATGAAGAATGCGCTGGATTTTCACGGGCATTGGTCCGGCGAAATCCAAAGCAGCCACAAGGATGGTCGGGAGATGACGTCGCGGATCAGCGTCAGTGCGGTGCATGACCGGCACGGCAATGTTCAGCACTATGTGGCGCTGCTCGGCGACATGACGCAGATGAAGCAGCGGCTGCAGTTGCTGGAGCGTGATGCCCGGTATGACGCGCTTACGCAGTTGCCCAATCGGTTGTTGTTGGCCGAGCGGATGCGTCAGGCGTTGGGCAAGGCGCGTATTCATCAGCAGAAGGTGGCGATCGCGTTTATTGACCTGGATGGGTTCAAGGCGCTGAACGACAGTTATGGCCATGACTGGGGGGATCGGGTGTTGCAGATTGTCGCGGCGCGGATCAATGCGACGTTGCGTGAGGGCGATACGTTGGCGCGGCTGGGGGGTGATGAGTTTGTCGCGGGGCTGGTGGGGTTGCAGGCGGTGGAGGACAGCGAGCCGTTGCTCAAGCGGATGCTGGCGGCGGCGAATGCGCCGATTTTGATTGGTGCGCAGACGGTGGAGATTGCCGCGAGTATCGGGGTGGCGTTTTATCCTGAGCATGGGCATGAGGTCGATGGGTTGATCAGCAAAGCGGATCAGGCGATGTACCTGTCGAAAAAGGCCGGTGGGAATCGTTTGGCGTTTTGTCCGACGCGGTTTATTTCCCTCAATAGCGAAGCCTGACGGTGGTGCCGACGGTTCGTTCGCTGCCGGTCATGACGCCGTAGTCGCCGGCGCCGAGCAGTGAATACACGGCGGTGATGTACTGACGGTCGAAGACGTTGCGCACCCAGCCTTCCACTTCCCAGGCGCGGTCCTGGCTGCGCAGGCCCAGGCGCAGGTTGGTGAGGCCGTAGCTGGGTTGGTAGCTGCCTTCACCGCCTTCGAGGGTGCCGGAGTAGCCGGTGCGGAAGCTGTAGTCGATGCCGCTGAAGGCTTCCAAGCCGTAGGGCAGCGGGTGGGTATGGTCGAGGCCGCTGCTGAGGTTCCATTCCGGCGCGTTGTAGAGGCGCTCGCCGCTGAGGTCGCAGGTCCACTGGCCCGAGGCCGGTGGGCACGGGGCGTTGGGGAAGCTGCGGTAGCGCGCATCGCTCCAGGCCAGGCCCAGGCGTCCGGTGAGTCGGGGGGTGAGTTGCCAGGCGGAATCGAGTTCGATGCCCCGTAGGCGGACTTTGCCGACGTTGATCAGGTTGTCCCGCAGCGGTGGTGCGAACAGCGATGTCGGCGGGCTGTAGGTGAGCGCTTGGTAGTTGTCGACGTCGGTCTGGTAGACGGCGAGGTCGAGCAATGCGCGCTCGTCCCAGAAGCGCGTTTTCATGCCCAGTTCCAGGGACGTGGCGCGCTCCGGCTCGAAGGTGGGTGCGGTGAACGGGCCGACCACATCGAAGTTGATGCCGCCGGCCTTGTAACCCCGCGACCAGCTGACGTAACCCATCACCGCATCGCTGAAGCGGTAGCTGGCGCTGAGGAGGCTGGAGACGTTGTTTTCTTTAATCGAATCCTCGCGGTAGTAACCGCCACCGAGGGCGATGTCGCGCAGCAATTGCCCACCGGCCTGGAACACCGGGGGCAAGCCGGTCAGCGGGGCGAGGTTGCTGGCGTCACGGGAGATCCAGGCGTCCTTGCGCTCCTGGCTGTAGCGCAGGCCGCCGGTGAGTTCCAGCGGGTCAATCGGGCGCCAGGAAAGCTGGCCGAAAATGGCTCGGCTGTCGCCCTTCTGTTCGCCGTCATAGCGTTGCCGGGCGCCGTCCAGCAGCATGGCCGGCACCTGCCTTGGATCGGTGAAGGTGATGCCATAGAGTTTTTTCAATTGCTCCAGTTGATCGCCGACGAACCAGGGCGCGGCGTCCTTGCCGAATTCGGTGTCGATCCTGCGGTCGAGCTGTTGGCGCAGGTAGTAGAGCCCGCCGACATAGTCGATGGACGAACCGGCCGTGCCGGACAGGCGCCATTCCTGGCTAAACTGGCGGTGGCCCAGTTCGGTTTCGGATTGGATCACCGACAGCGCGGTACTGTCGGTGTCGCGAGTGGCGCGGTAGTCCCAGTCGCGGTAGGCGGTGATGCTGGTGAAGCGCATGGCCTCGTCCAGGTCCCAATTCAATTCCAGTGAGACACCGTTCTGCAGGGTTTGCGGATGTCCCGGCGCGTCTATGCGGGACTCGCGTTTGTAGGGGTCGGGCTCGGCCAGCGGATAGCCGAAAAATTTGGCGCGCTTGCGGGTTTGTTCGCTGTAGTGATTGACCAGCAGCACGTTGCCGGCTTCGTTTTGCTCGGCATAGTCAGCGATGAGGCGGGCGCTGAAATCGGTGTTCGGCGTCCACAATAATTGGCCGCGCAGGCCTTGGCTGTCGGCGTCGCCGAGGCGGGCGCCGTCGTGCAGGTTTTCCACTGCGCCATCGGTGGCGCTGTCGAAGACATTGAGTCGCCCGGCGAGCACGTCATCTTGCAGCGGGCCGGAAATCGTCCCGCGATATTCCCGCAAACCGCGTTCGCCGTAGCTGGCTTCGAGGTTGGCTTCGGGCTGGAACGTGGGCTGGCGGGTGATGATGTTCAGCGCGCCGGCGGTGGTGTTCTTGCCGAACAAGGTGCCTTGCGGCCCGCGCAGCACTTCGATGC
Organism: Pseudomonas sp. Soil_N_39; assembly: GCF_057655955.1. Classification (NCBI taxonomy): domain Bacteria; kingdom Pseudomonadati; phylum Pseudomonadota; class Gammaproteobacteria; order Pseudomonadales; family Pseudomonadaceae; genus Pseudomonas; species Pseudomonas sp. Soil_N_39. Next base: position 54,444 of record NZ_JBDGLI010000010.1, on the reverse strand, counting down.
GCTCGATGTCCATCAACTCGGTGAAAGCCATGCCCTGGCGCGCCTGGTAGACGCCATCGACGTAGGTGCCGACGCTGCCTTCCAGGCCATCGTTGTAGGCGGTGGCGCCGAAGCCGCGCAGGCCGAAGCCGGCGTAGCGGGCGTCGTGGCCGGAAACGATCAAGCCGGGCACGCGTTGTTGGATGTCTTGCAGCCGATGCAGGCCGGCCTCATCCAGTTGATCGCCGTAGAGGACGTTGATCGGGATCGGCACGTTTTGCGGGTCTTCCTCGCGACGCCGAGCGGTGACGGTGGTTGCGTCGAGCGTGAGGGCGCTGGGCGCCGCTTGTTCGGCCTGGACCGACGCCCAAGGCAGTGCCGAAAGGCTGCCGAGCAAGAGCAGTCGGTAACCTAAAACCTGCATGCTAGAACTCCCGAGCCAATGCGCGACGCGTGGTGTCCGGGCAAGCCAGAGCCTTGACGCACGCCAGCAATTCGCGGCTGTCGGCGGGCTTGAGCAGCACTGCGTCGAAGGTGAGATCCTTCGGATAACCCTCCGGCCTGCGTGGCGGGACCGCTGAGTAAAGCATCACGGGCAGATGCTCCCAACGCTCGCGCACGTGGCGCAGCAGTTCCCAGCCATCCATGCCGGGCATCATCTGGTCGCTGATCAGCAGGTCGACCGATTGTTCAGCCAGGCAGGCCAAGGCGTCTTCACCATTCGCCGCCATGCTCACGTCGAAACCGTAGCCGGCCAGCAGGTCATAGAGCCATTCACTGTTTTGCTCGATGTCGTCCACCAACAGAACGTGTTTGCCCTGGCCGTTGAGCGGCGTGACGTTGTTGTCGACGATGCCGATTTCGAGGTCGTGCTCCTCGGCGTATTTCAGTTGCAGGCGAAAACTGAAGTGGCTGCCCTGCTCCGTGGCTTGGGGTTCGAGTCGGCTGTCCATGCGCTCCAGCAGTTGCGTGACGATGGACAAACCCAGCCCGCTGCCTTCATAGCGTTGGGCATTGCGGCCGCGGCGGAACGGTTGCAGCAGTTGTTCGAACTCTTGCGGGTCGATGCCGATGCCGGTGTCGATCACGCTGAAACGCAGTTCCACGCTGTCAGCCGTCGCCCCGGGACAGGCGCTCACTTCGAAACTGATCTGGCCGTGGCGGGTGAATTTCGCCGCGTTCGCCAAAAGGTTCATGAGGACCTGCCGAAGGCGTTTGAAATCGGCCTCGACCAGTGGCGGCAGGTCATCGGCAAGAACCGCCTCGAACGTATTGCCCTGGCGCGCGGCGAGAAAGCCCGCCTCGTCTGCGATCTCTTTGAGAAAACCGTACAGGTAGCCCGGCGCGAGGGTCAGTTGCATCTGCTCCAGCTCGCCACGGGAGAACTCGAGCATTTCGTCGATCAGCTCCAGTTGCTGGCGGGCGTTGCGCTCGATGGTCGCTTGATAATCGCGGTTGGGCCCGGCGTGCAACAGGCGCGCGTAGTCGATGATGCGCACCAGCGGCGAGCGCAGGTCGTGACTGATCCGTGCCATCAACGCACTGCGGGCCGCCAGGGATTCGCGCAATTGCACCGTGCGCAGCGCCACGGTGCTTTCCAGGCGCTCGTGCTCGGCCTGGCGTTGTTGTTCGAGGGTGGACAGGGCGTTTTTTTCACGGTTGCGGCTGCGGGCGACTTCCATGATCAATGTGCACACCAGCAACACCACGCCCGGCAAGGTCGACGATAGGTTGTTTCTGCTTTGCGGCGACTGCCAGGGCAGTTGTTCTTGCGGGAAGAAAATCCGCATCAGCAATTGCCCAACCAATAGCGCCGGCACCAGCCACGCCATCCAGTGGTAAGTGAGCCTTCTGCGCCAAGCCATGAATAGCGTGGCGAACAGCGCGCCATAAAAACTGAACAGGGACAGTTGGACGATCTGCGCGCCCTGGACCGGATCGACCTTGAGCCACCAGAGTCGGCCGAAGACACAGCCCAACAGCGGCACCCAATAGCTCCAGCCGATGACTTGGGGCAGCCGGGAAACCTGCAACAGCACGCGGAAGTAGGCCAGGAACAGCACGAACGAGATCGCGCTGGAACAGACCAGCAGCTCGCGCGTCCAGCCCAGCGCGCTGGGCCAGTAGATCAAGTAGCCGTTGATGATGCAGGTCAGCAGGATGTAGCTGAGGACCGCGCCCGCGTTCACCGTGAGCAGTCGGGAGCGCAGGATCCGGCCGACGATGAAGCCGAACGGGACGACCAGCAGGACAATGCCGAGGGTCAGTCCGTCGCTCAGGTAAGTCTGTTGCTGACTGCGCAGCAGCACCGGCTCGGACCACAGTTCCGGTTCCAGCAACATCTGGAAATTGCTCGCCACGCGGACGAACACCGTAACGCTCTCCCCTGCCGCCAGCGAGACCGGGAAGGCCGGCTGACGTGCCGCCGGTTGGGGCCATTCGGCCAAGGGATAGGCGGCTCCGGCGTGGGCGTCATGCCCCGGTTGGTAGACGCGGATGTCTTCCAGGCGCGGCGCCCCGATCACCAGCAGGCGTGAACACGCCACAGCACTTGAGTTGGTGAGCGGCACTTTCAACCAGAAGGCGGATCGGCTGTAGCCCTGGGTCGGCCAGCTTGAGGTGGCGGGGTTGAAATGCGTGTCGGGCAGTTGGGCGACGTCTTCCAGGCTCAGGCTGGCCTGGGTGTCTTCGAAAACTTGCATCGCGGGCATCAAGTCCTGGTGGTCAGCCCGGCAGATATCCACAGGCGCGGCGTGCAGCGAGCCTGTGGATAACAACGCTATCGTCAGCAATAAAAACGGTAGGAGCCGCATCAGGCGCGCCCGGCCGACTCGGTTTCAGCGATGCCCAGGGTCTGCTGGCGAAACTGACTGGGTGTCATGCCGATGCGCTGTCGAAAGGCCGTGGTGAAATTGCAGGCGTTGCGAAAGCCCACCAGTTCGGCGACGTCCTGCACGCTCATGGCGCTTTCACAGAGCAAATCCTGGCCACGCCGCAAACGGGCGTCGCGAATGTAGGCGAACACGGTCATCCCCAGGTGTTCGCGAAAAATGGCGGTGAGGCGTTTTTCATGGGTGCCGACTTTTTGCGCGAGCATGCCCAGGGACGGCATGTCGTCCAGCTGGTTTTCGATCAGTCGCATCGCCGCGCGCAGCACGATCTCATCGCCTTGGGGCTCCGGATCGGCCGGGCTTTCATGGACGGTCGGTGGCGCGCGCCAGGTCAATTGCAGGTGGATCTTGATACGCGCCAGCACTTCTTCGGGGGCGCAGGATTTGGGAATGTAGTCCACCGCGCCCACGGTCAGCCCTTCCAGGCGCTCCAAGGAAGTATTGGCCGACGACAGGAACAGGATCGGGACATGCCGGGTGGCCGGCGCCTCGCGCAATAGCCGGCAGAGGCTGAAACCGTCCATTTGCGGCATGTGCACATCCAGGACGATGAGGTCCGGGCGCAGGGCCAGTGCGCGTTGATAGCCTTGATAGGCGTCGCTGGCCAGGGAAATGCGCCAGGGCTGTGATTTCAACAGAACGAGCGTGGCGCGGATGTCTTCGGGGACATCGTCGATCAGCAGAATATGCGGCAACAGCTCGGACGCCGCCACGCCCCCCGCCGTCGCTGCTTGCCTTTCGTATCGTCCGTTGTCCATTCGCCAGGTCTCTTGTTGTGTTTAGCCAGGTCACTGTCGCGAAATTGCCAGGCAAGGAATCACATATCGGGCCGGCAACAAGTCGATATAGCGGCAGGTAGAGCGAGAACTGAAGCTATCAAATTTTTAATGGGCGATAAACGGTCGTTCCGCCTGTGGCGTCCACAGTGGCGGGATGTTATCGGCGGGGCGCAGCGGCGTATGGCGAGGGATATTGGACAAGAGGTGGCCGTGCCTGGAAAAGCCCAGGCGAGCCCATTTGATAGCGGATGGCCAAAGTGGTTAAAGCCGTTCACTTAACCGTGGCGAGGGAGCTTGCTCCCGCTGGGCTGCGAAGCGGCCCCAAAACCAGGCAGCTCGGTGTGCCAGGAAGATTGAGTTCGCTGCTTTAGGGCTGCTGCGCAGCCCAGCGGGAGCAAGCTCCCTCGCCACGGGTTTTGTGTACAGCATTACAACCGTCAGCTGGCCTTGAAGCAGTTAGAACTGGTAACCGATCTGAGCGAGCAATTGAGGGTTTTCCTGGCGGGTATCGCTCTGCGCTTCACCGCCGGAGTGGCGCCACGCGACCGTTGCATCGAACGAAATCTGGCCGTATTGAGCACGTAACCCCACACCGCCGCCGGAGATGCTGCGGGTATTTTCCTCATCGGCCCACTCGTTGTGGTTGATGCGCACTTTACCGGCATCCCAGAACAGGTAAGGCGTGAGTTTGTCGATCGGGTAGCGAAGTTCGATCTGGGTCAGCATGCCTTCGTCGCCCGAGGCTTCGCTTTGGGGATAAGCGCGCACGCCATCAATGCCGCCGAGGCTGAAATCTTCGGAAGAGTCCAGGTTGTCATTGCTCCATTGGCCGAGGACGCGGGCGAAGAGCGTGAAGTTGGCGGGCAGCGCTTGCAGACGGGCAAGGTCGACGTTCACTTTGCTGAACTGGCCCTCGGTCTGGGCAGTCTGGCGATCGCCCTCGCGCAGGGCCGAATCCAGCTTCAGGTCACCGTAGGTCAGCGTCGCGCCGCCGTAGGTGATGCCGCCGCCGAACAAGGTGTCTCTCACATCGAATTGCAAACTGATGGGCAGCGTGTTGCTGCTTTTTTCAAAGCTGAGGCCAAGCACTTCGTACTTATCCTCAAGGTCCTTGTGTTGGTATTGCCCGGCCAACATGACGTTCGCCTGGTTGCTGCGCAGGAGCGGATAACTCAGGCCGATGCTGCTGACCTCGGCGGTGCCGGTTGCCCCCAGGTCGGCGAATTCGGCGCCCAGGTCATAAGCGCTTTGGGCGTAACCCACGTTGCCGCGCAGGCCAGACGTGCCCAATGGCATCGAGTAGCCGAGGCTACCGAAATACAGTTCCTCATCGGTCGCCATCACCGCGGCGCTGAGCCTGTCGCCCAGCATTAACGGGCTGTTCCAGTCACCTTGTACCGTCAGGCGGTTGCGCCCCGAATAGCGGTTGCCATGGTTGTCCAGCGTGGCCTTGCCCTCAAAGGCCTCGGTTTTGCTCACTTTGGCATCAAGATCGCCCGTACCGAGCGCCTCACCCGGCCGGATAACCGGGCGAACAGCCACGCCCGGCAAGTCAGACAGTACCAATATGCTGCGCTCCAGCCGGTCACGCTCGATCACCTCGCCCGGCTTCAAGTCGTCCAGGAAGGGCTGCGCCTGCGCAGCCAGTTTCGCATCGTCGGTGGCAGCGGTGACTTTCCCATAACGGCCTTCAATGACCGCAATGGTCAGCTCGCCGTTGGCCATGCGCTGGGCCGGCAAGTAGGCACGGGCAAACGGGTAGCCTTGCTCGCGGTAGTAAAGCGTGACCTGCCGGGCCACTTCCCGCAGCTCATCCAGGTCAAGGGCCTGACCGATGGCCGGGGCGACGACGCGTTGCAGGCTGGCCTCGTCGATGCGGGTGTTGTCGGTGAACCGGACGGCGTTGAGCTGGACTTTGGCGCCGCCGACTTTTTCCTGGGCCGGTTGCGGTGCCTCTACATCCAGGCGAATGCTTTGCGGCAGCTCCTGCTGAGGAATCGGCAGTTCCTGCAAGATACGGCCGGCGTCGGGGATCGGGCGTGTCGGCAGGGTCGCCGCCCAGGCCTGGGAGGTGGACAACAACGCCAGACCAGCGGCGCAGGACATCAGTTTGTTATGCATTGGATAAGTCTCGAATAATGCGGGTTGCCTGAGCCCATGACCGCGTCCGGGGACGCGGCCAAGGGGCTCCTTCAAATGAAAAGGTGGATGTCAGGGATCAGGGACGCATGGCCAGACTCGGCAAGCGCACACCACCGCGCACCACGAATACGGTCTGCGGCGGGTAGGCCGCACAGGCGCTTCCACCCGATACACCGCCATCGGCGCAGACGTTCCCGGCCAGTTCCCGCTCGCTGTCGGCGCTCTCGGCCTGGGCAGCCGAATCGCCGTCGCCATTGCCAGCGCCGTTCGCACGATTACCGCCCTGGTCCACCAGCAACAAACCACCGTCGTCGACCCCGTAGTCAGACCAGTCAGCCGGTTTCGGCTGGGCCGGGTTGAGCTCCGGCGCATGCGGCGAAGTCACCTGCGCGCCGACGCGGGTTGCATCGGCGACGCTCTGCCGGACGGCGTCGTAATCAACGGACGGCGTCACGGTCAGGTTGGCGTTGGCCGGGTTGCTCACGATCAGGTAACCCAGGTCAGCCAGCCCGCCGATGTTGATCAGGTGCGAGCCCGGGCCTTGCGTCCCAACCGAGTACAGTGGGTTGCCGAGCATCTGCTTGGTGTCGCCGTTCCACAGACCATTGGCGTCATAACCGGCTATACCGCCACCGTTGAACGTGGTTTGGCCATCGAATGGCTTGGTCTGGGTGGTCGAACCGTTCGTGGACACCACCAGGACGGGTTGCTCGCGGTACACAGCATGAACGCCGGTGCTGCCCAATGCCCTGCCGAAATTGCTCTGCTGCTCGTCACTGTTGTAGCGGAAATTGCCGCTGCCACTGCCGACCACATCCACCACGCGGGTGCTGCCAGCGAGGCTACCGGTGTAGATCACCGCCCGGCCGCCGGCGCCGGTGGACACCGTCACGCCCGCGCCAGCCTTCACGTCGCCGCCCGCAGCCACGCCCGCCGAAGCGGATTGACCGGCGTTGAGCACGATCGCATCGGAGGCGTTGCTGGTGGTGCTGACGTTCTCGGCCAGGGTGATGTTACCGGTGGTCGTCACCACTTGGACTTTGCCGGTGTTGCCAATGCCGACGATCTGATCCAGCTGGGTGCCGTCCAGTGCCGTCTCGGTCAGCCTGCCGACGGTGACGTCACTGCGGTTGACGAAGCTGACATCCTTCGCGCGGCTGGCGATATCGCCGACCCAGTTGCTGGCGTTGCGCAGGTCGAAATTACCGCCCTTGAGCGCCAGGCCATCGGCGGTGATAGCGCCCTTGGCGTTTTGAGTGGTCTTGCCATCGATGTTGAGGAACACGTTGCCACTGGTGGCCAGCGCTTCGTTGATCGCCAGGTTGCCTTGGGTGCCGATGCTCACATCGCCAGTGTTGTTCACACCGGTGGTGGTCTTGATCAGGTTGCCGTTGCCATCGGTTTCAGTCAGCGTGCCGACCTTGAGGTTGCCGGTGTTGTTGAACGCGACCTTGCCCGCCTTGCTGGCGATATCACCCACCACGTTGCCGTTGTTGCGCAACTCGAAGTCGCCACCGTTGAGGGCCAGGCCGTCGGCGGTGATATTGCCCTTCGCGTTCTGGGTGGTCTTGCCATCGACGTTAAGGAACACGTTGCCGCTGGTGCCCAGGGCTTCGTTGATCGCCAGGTTGCCTTGGGTTCCGATGCTGACGTCGCCGGTGTTGTTCACGCCGGTGGTGGTCTTGACCAGGTTACCGTTGCCATCGGTTTCGGTCAGCCTGCCGACCTTCAGGTTGCCAGTGTTGTTGAACGCAACCTTGCCCGCCTTGCTGGCGATATCACCCACCACGTTGCCATTGTTGCGCAACTCGAAGTCGCCACCGTTGAGGGCCAAACCGTCAGCGGTGATGTTGCCTTTGGCGTTTTGGCTGGTCTTGCCATCAACGTTGAGGAACACGTTGCCGCTGGTGGCCAGCCCTTCGTTGATCGCCAGATCCCCGACGGTGCCAATGCTCACGTCGCCGGTGTTGTTCACGCCGGTGGTGGTCTTGACCAGGTTGCCGTTGCCATCGGTTTCAGTCAGCGTGCCGACCTTCAGATTACCGGTGTTGTTGAACGCAACCTTGCCCGCCTCGCTGGCGATGTCGCCCACCACGTTGCCTTTGTTGCGCAACTCGAAGTCGCCGCCGTTGAGGGCCAAACCGTCAGCCGTGATGTTGCCCTTGGCATTTTGGGTGGTCTTGCCGTCGACATTGAGGAACACGTTGCCGCTGGTGGCCAGCCCTTCGTTGATCGCCAGATCCCCGACGGTGCCAATGCTCACGTCGCCGGTGTTGTTCACGCCGGTGGTGGTCTTGACCACGTTACCGTTGCCATCGGTTTCGGTCAGCGTGCCGACCTTGAGGTTGCCGGTGTTGTTGAACGCAACCTTGCCCGCCTCACTGGCAATATCGCCGACCACGTTGCCGTTGTTGCGCAACTCGAAGTCGCCGCCGTTGAGGGCCAAGCCATCGGCGGTGATGTTGCCGTTGCTGTCCTGGGTGGTCTTGCCATCGACGTTGAGGAAGACGTTGCCGCTGGTTGCCAGCCCTTCGTTGATCGCCAGGTTGCCCTCGGTGCCGATGCTGACGTCGCCGGTGTTGTTCACGCCGGTGGTGGTCTTGATCAGGTTGCCGTCGCCATCGGTTTCAGTCAGCGTGCCGACCTTCAGATTACCGGTGTTGTTGAACGCAACCTTGCCTGCCTCGCTGGCGATGTCGCCCACCACGTTGCCTTTGTTGCGCAACTCGAAGTCGCCGCCGTTGAGGGCCAAACCGTCAGCGGTGATGTTGCCCTTGGCATTTTGGGTGGTCTTGCCGTCGACGTTGAGGAACACGTTGCCGCTGGTGGCCAGCCCTTCGTTGATCGCCAGATCCCCGACGGTGCCAATGCTGACGTCGCCGGTGTTGTTCACACCGGTGGTGGTCTTGACCACGTTGCCGTTGCCATCGGTTTCAGTCAGCGTGCCGACCTTCAGGTTGCCGGTGTTGTTGAACGCGACCTTGCCCGCCTCGCTGGCGATGTCACCCACCACGTTGCCGTTGTTGCGCAACTCGAAGTCGCCGCCGTTGAGGGCCAGGCCGTCGGCGGTGATGTTTCCGTTGCCGTCCTGAGTGGTCTTGCCATCAACGTTGAGGAACACGTTGCCGCTGGTAGCCAGCCCTTCGTTGATCGCCAGATCCCCGACGGTGCCAATGCTCACGTCGCCGGTATTGTTCACGCCGGTGGTGGTCTTGACCACGTTGCCGTCGCCATCGGTTTCAGTCAGCGTGCCGACCTTCAGGTTGCCAGTGTTGTTGAACGCAACCTTGCCCGCCTCGCTGGCAATGTCGCCGACCACGTTGCCGTTGTTGCGCAACTCGAAATCGCCGCCATTGAGGGCCAAACCGTCAGCAATGATGTTGCCCTTGGCATTTTGGGTGGTCTTGCCATCAACATTGAGGAACACGTTGCCGCTGGTCGCCAGCCCTTCGTTGATCGCCAGATTGCCTTGGGTGCCGATGCTCACATCGCCGGTGTTGTTCACGCCGGTGATGGTTGTCTGGGTGCCGTCGGCATGGGTCGCGGTCAGCGAGCCCACCTTGAGGTCCCCACTGTTGTTGAACTGGACTTTGCCCGCCTCGCTGGCGATATCGCCAATCACGTTGCCGGTGTTGCCCAGCGCATAATTGCCGCCCAGCAGCACCAGGCCGCTGGCATCGAGCTTGGCGCCGGCGTCGCCGGACTGAGTGGTTTTGCCCGCCACCTCCAGAGTGATGATGTCGTCGGCACGGGTTTGCCCCTGACTGACGTCATCGCGTGGGCCATTTTCGATGGTGATGCCTTTTGCCAACGTCAGGTCGTGATCGGTTTTCAGGGTGACCGCCTCATCGGACGTAATCCCCACGGTGCCGTCCACGACGCCCACCGTCAGGTTGCCGTTGCCGGTGAATTTCAGGCTGCCGACATCAGCAGCGATGACGCCTACGTCATGCCCACCGTTGCCCAGATTGAAATCACCTTCACCGCGCAGGGCCAGCTCGTCTGCGGTGATGGTCGCGCCCGTTGCCTGGGTCGCACCTTTGCCCGCGTCGACGCTCAGGGTCAGGCCCTTGCCGGTCGCGCCGTCTTCGTCGGTGCCCTCAGGATCCTTGAGCGCAAGATCGCCCAGCAGGTCCAGGACGCCGTTGGCGATCAAGGCCAGATCGTCCTTGAACGTCGCGCCTTCATCGTCGACGGTGATGTTGCGCGTCTTGTCGTTGCCGATGGTGACCTTGTCGAAGCCATCCTGGATATTGGCCAGGTCAGCGTCGGACAGCACCAACGGATCGTTAGGCCCAGTCACTTCCGGGTCATCGCTGCCGCCCAGGTGAATATCCAGGCCATCGGTCTTCTGTTTCAGGGTGAGACTGCCGCCACCGGCAACGCTCGCGGCGAGATCGATTTCGTCGGCGCTCAGGCTGGTATCGCCTTGGGTGAGCAAGGCCTGGCCGACCGTGAGTTTATCCGCGACCAGGTTCAGGTCGCCGGTCTGGGTCATGCCGGCGACCGGCACGCCTTGGGGGTTTGCCGGGGTCTGGCTATCGGGAATGGTCACCACGCCGACGGTCAGGTCATCGACATCGGCAAAGCTGACCGTGCCGGTGTCGCTGGCGATCGTGTTGACGTCGTTGGCCGCGTCGTCGAGGTCATGAACGGCGCCATCCCCCAGCAGCACCAGGCCATCGGCGACAATGGCACCGCCGGCGGTCTGGTCGATCTTGCCGCCATTGCTTTGCAACGCCAGGACCGGCGCCGGTTTGTTGTCATCGTTACCGGTGCCCGGTGCGTCCGCCACGGTCAGTTGGTCATTGATGTGGATGTTGCCGGTACCGGCATCGAGGATAAGGTTGTCGTTGATCCGGGTCGCTTCGATGATGCTGATATCACCGGTCATGTCCGTGCCGCCAATCTTGACCGAGGTAAACCCATCGCCCAAGGCGTTGATGTCGGTGCCGGTCAGTTCCAACGAACCAGGGGCATCGCCGGTGCTGCCGCCCACGGCAATGTTTTTGCTCGGGGTGTTGGTCTCGAGGGCAATTGAACCGTTGCCGGTGACGCTGCCGGCGCCGCCGTTGAAGTTGATGTCGTCGGCCTTGATGGCCAGGTTGTTGTCGGTACTGTTGAGGCTGCCGTTGAAGGTGATGGAACTGCCTTGCAGGCCCTTGCTGCCCGAGGTGTTGGTCTTGATGTTGTCGACGTACAGCGAGCCACCGACCTGCTTGCCCGCGGTCTGGTCGAAACTGCCCGAGACGAACACGAACTTGTACGTGCCGGCCCTATCAGCCGTTGCCGTATGGGTTTGCCAATTCACCGCGCCGGTACCGTTACCCGTTTCGTTCAGGATGATTTGGTATTCGCCGGTGTTGACGTTCAACAGATAGCCGAAGACATCGTAGGTATCGCCGCCCGCGACCGGTTTGTAATCGAAACTGACCGATTCCCCCGCCGCCAGGGAGACCGTGCCCTCACTCACCACCGAAGGGCCGCGCATGATGCAGCCGGCGGGTGCGTTGAGGCAGTTGGAGTTGTTCTCGGTACCCAGCAGCAGCGCAGCGCCGCCGTCTTTGCCCTGGCCAGCAGCGGCGACCGGGGTGAGGGGTTTGTAGTTCATGTCGCCTTGGTCGCCAGGCGAAACGCTCGGCGCATTGCCATTGGTTGGCGAAGTTGTCGGCAACGTCGGGTCATCCGGCGACACCACGCCCTCCACCACGGTGACGCCGGTGAAGAACTGGGCGATGGACGTCTTCCATCCGACCAGGCCGTTTTCGAAGTCGGCGTTCAAGAACTGCGAAGTGCCCAGTTCAACGGCACCGGTGTAGACCTGCTCGCCGCTGGTGAAGACTTTCGCGCCGTTGATAAACGTCTTGCCGGCGCCGCTGGTGGTCGCGTACAGAGCACCCAGCGCACTGTTACCGCCGACCATGTCGCTGAAGATGATCGAGCCCGAACCGGCGTCGACGCGCAGTTGGCGATTGTTGGCCACCGCATCGGAATCCACCACGCCGGCAAACACGACGTTGCCACCGTTGCTCTTCAAACTGACGTCGGTGTTCAGCGCCATCTTGCCGTTGAAGATCAACGCCAGGCTGTTGCCGTTGCCCGCGCCACTGGCGTCGATGTCACCGTTGAGGAAAATATTGCCGAAGACGTAGCGGCCCGTTCCAACGTCGTTGTGTCCGGACTGCAAGGTCAGCGTCCGCTCGCCGCTGATGCTCGTCGGGGTGTAGTCGCCGTTCCAGTGGATGCTGTTGTCGGCCTTGATCGCCACATCGGTGCCGCCGGCCAGGGCCGTATCGATTGCGTTGAAGCCAACCGTGGCGTCTGTGCCATTGGTGCCGCCCGTCAACCCTCCGTTACCCGGCCCCACCGTGACGCTGTCCGGATCGAGCAACCACAAGCCGCCCTTGCCGTTTTTGGCTGAAGCATCGGCGGCTTTGCTCACCGCCAGCTTGGCGCCGCTGGTCTCGATCTTGCCGCCGTCGCCGCCCTTGGCACCGCCGGTGGCTTTCAGCGTGCCGTCCACGCGGGTCACGCTGCCCGGCTTCTTGACGTCGGACCAGGCCACCACGGTGCCGCCCTTGCCGTTGTCGGTCGCCGACGCATCGAGCACGGCACCAGCGGCAATGGTGGTCTGGCTGGCCTGTTTGATCGCAGGATCCTTGCCTTGCCAGCTCCCGCCCACATAAATCTCACCGCCGCCCTTGGCCCCGGTGGCGTCGAGCTCAGCGCCGCCCTTGATCGCCACACGATCCCCGGTCACGACGATCTTGCCGCCCTTGCCGGTATCGGAGGACACATCGATACGCCCAGCAACTTGCACACCGCCCTGGTCGCCCATCAACGTGACCAGGCCGTTTTCACCGATATCCAGGGAACGGGCTTCGATCAAACCGGTGTTGTTGATGACGGTACTCGCCAGGGTTTCCGCGGCACGAGCGGTCAGCAGGATTCTGCCGGCGTCGGCACGAATGGCGCCGCCGTTTTCGATCAACGCTTGGAGCGCGCCTTCTTTGACTTCCAGCTGCACCGGCCCGCCCAAGTCGAGCGTCACGACACGACCGGCGCCCAGCAGCACATTGCCCTTGTGCGCGGTGATGTTGCCTTCGTTGACGATTTTTGCCGCGATCAGGGCAATGGTGCCGCCCTGTGCGGCATTGATGTTGCCCTGGTTGACCACCGAGGCGGCGCTGTCGCCACTGAAACGGTAGTTGCCGGCGAGGAAATCTTCTGTGGATAGGTTGAGCGTGGAGGCCACCAGACCGCCGACATCAACCTGCGCGCTGGGGGTAAACAGCACGCCGTTGGGGTTGACCAGGAACACTTTGCCGTTGGCTTTCAGTGCACCCTGGATCACCGACACATCCGAGCCCAACACACGGTTCAACGCGACGGACGCCGCGCCAGGCTGGAAGAACTGGACGGTGTTGCCTTTGCCGATGGAAAAGCTCTGCCAGTCAATGGCGAGCTTATCGCTGCCCTGATGAATGGCCATGTTGTTGCCGTTCTGATGAACGCTGCCGTTACCCGCCACGATATTGCCGCCGGAAGGCAACCCTCCCGCCGCGGCGACCGAGGCGAAGACGCCACTGCCCACGCCGATGACGAGGCTGAGGGATTGACGGCTTTTGTCTTTGCCTTGGCTTTTGACCAACTCGGATGCCACCTGCCACGCGCCCATCACGGCATTCCAGACGACTCGGTAAACTCTATTCATTTTTGTTCACTCATCCTTAATACGGCGGGCCGTGCCATGACGACCAGGCGGTTCGCTGTCGACAAATCAAATGGAAAAGCGCATCCGGACGGATTGCGGCTCGAAAATCCCACAGTGCTCCGCGCCATCATCTCTGCGACTTACGCAGCGCGCTTTTGCTTGAGCGCCTAGGGCTTTTGATTGAAGGGATCCGATGAATTTTTTTTTACGATGGGTGAGTGAAGTGCGGCGGATGAATCCTGGTCGCCTCGTCGTGGGCGACCTATGCTCAGGCGGTCTCACTTCGACAGGCAGGCTTCGATGATCCAGTGCAAACGCGCCTATGAAACAGCGAGCGCCGAGGATGGCGTACGGGTTCTGGTGGACCGCTTGTGGCCGCGCAATTGCCGCAAGGATGCGCTGGCGATTACGGAGTGGCTGCCGGAGGTCGGGCCTTCTCATGAGTTGCGCAAGGCGTTCAAGGCGGGGACGGTTTCGTTTGCCGAGTTCAGTGGGGCGTACCGGCGAGAGCTGGCGGGACGGCCGGAGCATTGGTGGAAGCTGGTGGATATTGCGCGCAATGGGACGCTGACGTTGGTGTATGCGGCCAAGTCGACGGTTGAAAATAATGCGGTGGTGTTGGCGCAGTGGTTGGAGGATGAGGTGGAGAAACGGGCGGACGCGAGTTCACCGGTTTGTTATTTGTCTGAGTTTCCGGAGCGTTGAGTCACTGAACTACCTATGGGAGCGAGCTTGCTCGCGATAGCGGTAAACCAGCCGCCATTGAGGTTGCCTGACCTGGCCCTATCGCGAGCAAGCTCGCTCCCACAATGGTCTGTGCCCGGCCAGGGGACGGTGGTTGTCTTTTTGGGAGGGTGTGCGGCTAAGATGGCGCGCAGAGAAACCACAAGGAAGACAGGCGTGATGCAATCGCAATTCGATCCGTTGGTTCATATCGATTGGAAAACACCGGGCGGCGATTTGCTCGGGCTGTTGCAGCACTACTATCCCGACGTCGGTGTGTTTGCCGGCCCGGGGTTCGAGGCGTTGTTGGATGAGCTGTCCAACGAGATGCCCGAGGTCTGCTTCGAGGCGCTGGCGCCGGTGTTGGCCGGTCAGGGTTATGACTTGTGGAACCTGGATGCCGGTGGCGATGATTATCGGCCGGTGATTGTCCCGGTCGGCCAGCGCGAGGCGTTTGCCCAGCATTGGCAAGCCCAGCGCGGCGAGCCGAGGTTTACGGCGAGCTTGATCGAGCCGCCGAAACCTGCCGCCGTCGAACGCAAACCGGCCAAACCCAAGCGCGGCAAAGTGAAGTGGCTGCAGGAAGTCCATGACTACCCCGGCGCCACCTATGTGCATGAGTACAACTACCGCAACGGTTGGGCCGCCATCACTGAGCAGGACGAAGACCAGTGGCTGTGCTTTCTGATCGACTACAACCAATGGCCGCCCGCTGAGCAGGACATGCTCGAACACCGCACCGATGGCGTGGACGGTGCGGACTTGCAGCTCATCGATGCCGATGCCCAGCGCAGCCTGTGGAAACGTCGGGTCATACGCGGTGATTACAGTGCAGACGACCGCTACCAGTACGAAATTCGGCAAGGCGATGAGATCGCGGCGTTCGGGCCTGCCGGGGTGCAATGGCCGGAGTTTGAACAGCCCTGCGTGGTGATGGGCTCGGAGATATTCGAACGTCAGCGCCTCTATGAACCTGAGCATTTGACACGGATCTGGCGGATCACGGCAGACAGCAGCGAGGTGATTTTCGAGTTTGCGGATGAACTGACGATCCTGCCCATCGGCCCGCGCCGCTTGTTGTTCATGCAGCACAACGGCCCGAAGTGCTGGGTCTGGCATCAAGACGCGCCGCACCAGGCCATCGTCGCCAAACCGATGCCCGCTGAGGCCTATAAGCTGCGGACGTCAACCGCGTACCTGGGGGGTGATGAGGTTTTGCTGTTCAGCGAAGGCGCGCGGCAGAACGTTGAGCATTCGGGTTATCAGGAAACCGTGCTGTTGGCCTGGCGCTTCAACTTCATGACCGGAGCCAAGACGAAGGCGACGCTGGACGGTTTCGGCAGTGAACTGCGCCAGGACACACGCCTGCTCGTCACCCAGCCCAAGCAAGTCATCACGTTGCGCACCTTTCATGGGCAACTTCATGTGTCCCGGGGGCATGGGGCTTGGTGGGTGTGGACTTACCGCGCCAACACCTTTGGCACACAGACGCTGGCGTGGTTTTGGAATCAAGAGAGTCATGAGGTGGTGAAGCTGTCGACCAAGGACATTGCGCGGGTCAAGCCGGATGTCCGTTATGTGCCGGCGCAGGATCGCTACCTGGCGTTTGAGACGGAGTTTGTGGCGCGCTTGCCGGGGTTTAGCGAGATGGTTGAGGCCAAGGGAAGTGAGGTTTTGGTTTTTGAGTGAGGTGGTTTTGCCCCGCCACGATCCTTCGAGCACACAAGTCCCTTGTGGCGAGGGGATTTATCCCCGCTCGGCTGCGCCGCAGTCGTAAAACCTGCCGACGCCGTTTTTCCTGGTGCACCGCGGTGGATGGGTTTGGGGCTGCTACGCAGCCCAACGGGGATAAATCCCCTCGCCACAGGTGCGGGTCTCCCTTTAAACCTGCAGCACCCCGCGAAACCCGCGCGCCGCGTAATACGACTGCACGCCATTGTGGTAGATGAACACCCGGCCATACCGGTAGTCGCCAAAAATCGCCCCATCGAGCGAACGAAGCTCTGGCGGGGTTGCCAGCCAACTGGACGTCTTCGCGTCAAACTCGCCGAGCGTTTGCAGCGCTCGGTACTGGTCTTCCGTCAGCAGGGCGATGCCCATCGCTTCGGCCATTTCGATGGCACTGCCTTTGGGCTTGTTCTCCTTGCGCGCATCCAGGGCCGCGCGGTCGTAGCAAAGGCTCCGGCGTCCGGTGGGGCTCTCCTTGGCGCAATCGCAGAAGGTGACAGCGCCGGTCTTCGGGTCGAAGCCGATCACGTCTGGCTCGCCGCCGGAGACTTCCATGGCCTGGAGGGATTTCAGGGCATTGGGGTGGTGTTCGAGCCGGGTCTGGACGTCGGCCCAGGGGATGTCTGGGTGACGGTTCAGGTTTTGTTCGAAGCGGGTTTGCAGGGTTTGGATGAGGTTGTCTTGTTCTTGTTTTTTCATGGTGTGGATGTCCGTGGGTGATCGGTTGCCGATTCCGCGCCTGGTTCAAGAATACCTAGGATAGACGTACGGCAGATTTCCCACAGACCTGGCTGCTTTTTTGTGGGAGCGAGCTTGCTCGCGATGACGGTGTATCAGCCGACAGATGGGTGGAAGGTTGTTCGACGGCTTCGCGTGTGAAGCCCCATGGAAAATATCACGAATTTTGCACGCTATCACAACCTCTGATACCGTGCTGAAATCGTGATACGGAAGAAACACCATGACAGTTACCCGCCAAGGCCATGATTTCCCGGAAAGACCTGATCTGATCGAGCTCAAAGTCTATGTAGAAAGCGTGCTTGGCCTGAAGCTGCGCCTGAAGCCATGGGAAAACGTCAAGATTCTTCCGTATGCGCTGCGTGACCGATACGAGTTTTTCCTCACGAATATCTTCAACGCCCAGTGCCTTATCTTGAAGGAACGTCCGCAGCGCGAAGCCAGCGTTGCGGATGTCGCCAAGCATATCCAAGCCATCCACAACTTCCAGGCATACAACAAGTTGCCCGAGACCGGCGACCTGATGATTTTTGTCACCGACACGCTCCCCAGTTATGACCGCAAGCGACTGGTGGAGAAAGGCGTCCAGTTCATCGTGCCAGGCAATCAACTTTTTCTGCCGGCCTTTGGCATGGATTTGCGTGAATACTACCGCCAGCGCCTGGAAAAACCCCAGGTCCTGAGCCCCGCCACCCAAGCCATGCTGATTCAATACCTGATCAAGGGATGGCATCACCCGCTATTGGTCACTCGTGCGGCCTTCGAGCAGTCCTTCTCCTACGCAAAAATGACCGTCACCCGGGCGATCAAGGAACTGACCGACTTGGACATTGTTAAGCCTGGAAAGGAACTGGGCGAAGCCGCGATCATCTTTCCTTTGTCGCCCAAGGAAACCTGGGAAAGAGCAAAAGAGGTCATGCGCACCCCGGTCAAAAAAACACTCTGGCTGAACGCAATTCCGGAGGCGTTTGATACGCCAATGTTGCTGGCGGGAGAAACGGCCTTGGCAGAGATGAGCCTTCTTGCCAGCCCAAAAGTCCCTTGCGTTGCAATGACGCCGGCGCAGTTCGATCAGATTCGAGCCCGCGCTCAGTCGGAAACGACTGCGGCCTACGGGGAAGCGTTCGGCGCTTGGAGCTCACCGTCAAAGACGGCCAAGTCGAAACTCGAGAGCACGACGCCCTACCTGGAAGTGCCGCAAAATCATGCGGCGTGCTGTATTCAGTTTTGGAGTTATGAACCACTGCGCAGCAACATCGCCATGGAGACGGTAGACCCTTTCTCCCTCTATCTGAGCCTCAAGGATGACCATGACGAACGCGTGCAAATGTGCCTCGATGAAATGATGGAGAACGTGAAATGGTAGTGGGTGTCGACCGGTTTCGAGAGTATTTCAAGGACTTCCAAGGCAGTTACGTGCTGATCGGCGGGGTGGCCGCTTCGATTGCCATGGAGGAACTGGGTGAAGCATTTCGACTGACCAAGGATCTGGACATCGTCCTGGTCGTCGAGGCACTTGATCGTGCGTTCGTCGGGCAGTTCTGGAAGTTCATCAAGGACGGAGGCTATGCCATTCGCCAGAACGGAGAAGGCGATGGGGCCTCCCCGGTTTTCTACCGTTTTCAGAATCCTGAGGACAAATCCTTTCCCGTTCAGGTGGAGTTGTTTTCCCGCGTCCCGGATGGCCTGGAGCACGAAGAAGCAGCCCGAATGACCAGGATTCCTGTGGAAGAGCAAGCCGCCAGCCTGTCTGCGATTATCCTGGATGATGAGTACTACGCTTTTCTCCTCGCCGGCGTCGACCACACCCAGGAGATCAGCCACATCGGTGCTGATCGGCTTGTTCCGCTCAAAGCCCATGCATGGCTTAACAAGAAGGCGCAGCTTGAACAAGGCATTGCCGTGGACAGTCGCGATATCAAAAAGCACTTCAGGGATGTGATCGTACTGGCTGTCGGCCTTACTGAGGGAATGGCCCAGCTACCGGAGCGATTGGCGCTAGATTTGAAGGCGTTTCTTGCTCAGGTACCGGTTGAGCTCGCGTCAAACCCACAAGCTTACAAAGGTGTGGACGGCGACCGTTTGATCAAGACCATTCAAGAAGCCTTCAGCCTCGAATGAATCAGGTTTTCCGCACGCTATCAGCTTCATTGATAGCGTGTGGAAATATTGTTTTAAGGTCTATCTAGAGGCCTTAGCGCGATACTTTAACTACCGCTGCGCCTCGCCCTGTGGATAAACATCACTGACATTCAACGACAACTGCGCCGCCACTTCTTGCCCGTCGGCCTTGCTGAAATTCAATTGAAACTCCTGATAGGCAGGGCCGGCCAGCCAGCGGTTGACTTGCAGGTCTTGATACCTGGAGCTTTTCCCGGGCGTGAGTTGACCGAACAGCGGATAGCCTGCGTCGGTAAAAACCTTGTCTGCTTTAAACCAGTCCATCTCCTTATCGAGGCTCACGCTTTGCTCCACCATTGCCCATGCCTCTCGCGTGACCTTCTGGCCGACATCCAGGAAGACCACTTTGCTTTCTTTCGCGGCGATCAAGAACGGGAAGGTCATGGGGATGCCCGTCGAATCCAGCAACTTGAATTTCATCCCGGCGTACTCCCCGCCGCCATTTTCCCTGCGCTCCCATAGGCGCCAATCGATGACACTTTCCGGGTTGAAACTGTTGTTGGTGAGGATGATTTTGTAGCGCTGTTTGAAGAGTACGTTCTGATCATCTTTATAGGCCTTGTAGAACGACACTTTGCTGTGTTCTGCGCCGACTCGGATGATGATCGGCGTTCTGCGGCTGGCGACGCTGTCCTGGTATTGCTGGTAGCTGAAGTAAGCGGAGGCGATGGAGACAATCAGGGCCAGTGTGGCAATGGCATCCGTGCGGGTGAGGGTCTTGAACCATTTCATCATGAGGTGGCGTGTCCGGATATTGGGGGTGGCTAAAATGACGTCATCGCGAGCAAGCTCGCTACCACAGGGAATTTTTTGTTGCGATGACATTCCAGCATGAATCGCTAAGGTGAAGTAACCCGTAGCGTCCATCACTGAGCACCTGAGGCCTGTATGAAGAACTTCACGATTCAACGTATTGACCACATCGTCCTGCGCGTAAAAGACATCGAGCGCAGCCTGGCTTTTTATACCTCGGTGCTCGGTTGCGAACTCACGAAGCGCCGGGACGATCTGGGCATGGTGCACCTGGGTACTGGTGTGTCGATGATCGATCTGGTGGCTGTCGACGGGCCTCTCGGTCGCCAGGGCGGACCGGCGGCTGGTAAGCAGGGGCACAATGTCGATCACCTCTGCCTGCGTATCGAGCCGTTTGATGAACCAGCCCTCCTCGCGCATTTGGCCTCAGCCGGCCTGACCGTTGAGAAGGCGCAGATGCGCTATGGCGCGGAGGGCAAGGGTTGGTCGATTTACTGCTTCGATCCGGACGGTAATCAGATCGAGTTGAAGGGGCCGGCGCTGGAACCCTGAGCTGCAACTGGCGGCTGCGGCCCCTGTGGGAGCGGGCTTGCTCGCGAAAGCGGTTCGCCTGGGCCGGTGATATTGAATGTGCCATAGCCTTCGCGAGCAAGCCCGCTCCCACAGGGGGTCGGCGGTGGACACTGAGTTTGCCGATCAGGCCAGGAGGTGTTTGGAGATCACCTTGGAGATTTCCACAATGCCGGTCTTGCCGGTGAATTCGAATTTCACTTTGCCCAGGGATGAAAAGTAGATCTCCAGTTCAGAGTCCAGGTCGAAAGTGCCGGAGGTTTCGACTGAGTAGGCGACGATGTTTTTGTAGGGCAAGGAAGTAAAATCTTTTTTGCTGCCGGTGATGCCTTGCACGTTCACCGCGATGATGCGTTTGTTGGTAAAGACCACCCCGTCGCGCATGGATTTATAAGCGTCGATGACCTGTTCACCGTCCAGCAGCAGGGCCGTGACGCGCTCAGCATATTCGTCGTTTTGCTTGAGCTTGAAGAAGCCTTTGTTGTTGAAGTCGATCATCGGTAAGTCCTTGTCAAGAAGAAGAGGGTATTGCCTGCAGCCAAGCGACAGGTGATGGACGCAATAGTGGCACTTCAGTAGCATTCGTCAACTTTATCGATCCTTCAAGGATGACCTATGCTCGCCCTGCCTCGTTGTCCTGCCCCGTTGTTAGCATTATCCGCGTTGTTCGTATTGCTCGGCGGTTGCAGCGTCAACGGCAGTTACCCCGACGCCATCGAACCGGACGCCGCCAAGTTGCGGTTCGTCGCCAATACCAGCAACGCCACGCTGGATTATTTCGATGCCGCCCATTGCGACGGGCAAACCACGGGCATTCTCAACAATATGCTGCTGAGCGATACCGCGCGGCGCGTGGGGATGAGCGTTCCGGCACCCAAGGATGCCAGGGGTTATTTGGAGGTCAAGCTCAAGCCCGGTGAGCAGATTCACCTGCGCACCAACATGAACAGCGGTTATGCCGTGTGCGGCAAGGGTTTCAACTTTACGCCCGAGGCCAATGCCGAATACGAGGTGACGTTCAAGTCCGAGAAGAACTTCTGCCTGACTCAGTTGCAACGCTTGCAACGGGTGGACGGCAAGGACGTGCGCACACCGATCTCGATCCTGAAAAAAGACTTTCCCGCCTGCGCCGGTCGCAATGCGCTGTTCCCCAAGACCTACCCGGACACGCCCCATCGCCTGGAGCTGATGAGCCGGGTCATCGATAAAAGCCTCGTCGTCACGGTGAAGACGGATCCGGCCAAGGAAAAAGTCGAGTCTTATTCGCCAGAGAAGCTGGACACCCTGATCAGCGAACGCAAGGCCAAGCTCGGCTTCGACCTGCCGCCTGACTACTGGACGCTGTACCGGGAAAACCTGAAGACATTTGGCGATGACATGGCGCAGAACAAGGCGCGCTCGATGGAACGCTTCAAGGACGAATACCAGACGCGTTTGCGGCAGTTGAAGGATGAGCAGTTGGAACAATGGGCGTTGCCCAAAACCGCCAATGCCAAGCCGGAGAAAGCCGAGATCGATCTGGACGTCGCGATGATGGTGGAGTACTTCCGGATCGGGAATGGGGTAACGGTCGAAGCGGTACAGCATCACCTGGAAAGGATGGCGCAGATGGATGAGCGTTATGGGGTATGTGCAAGGTTTGCGGAGTGCTGGAAGCGCAACTAGCAGGAACACTTCACCCGACTGTACCGACGTCATCGCGAGCAAGCTCGCTCCCACAGAGGGCGGTGGTGGGCGCAGCATTTGCAAACACCCAAGATCAAAAACTGTGGGAGCGAGCTTGCTCGCGATGGCGGTGTGTCAGCTGCACTAATGTTGGCTGATCCGCCGCTATCGCGAGCAGGCTCGCTCCCACAGTGTTCTGCGGTGGAGGTTATTGCGCGGTCGACTCGACCACACCCCGAACCCGCTGCTGCATATTGATCAAATGCAACCGCATCGACGCCCGCGCCGCTTGCGCATCATGCCGCGCCAATGCGGCATAGATCTGCTCCCGCTCACGCACCACCAATGTCCGATTTTCACCCGTCACCGCCGGCCCGGCCTGCTGCACGACCGCGATCAACGTATTGCCCACATGGCCCATGGCGTCGATGAAAAAACTGTTGCCCGTGCACTGAGCGATATGTAGATGAAACTCGAAATCGACCCGCGCGCTTTCGTCATCCGTTGCGTCAAAAGCATTCGCCGCGTCGAGCGCTTCACGCATCGCCTGCAATTGCTCCGGCCTGGCGCGTTGTGCGGCGATGCCGGCGGCTTCCACTTCCAGGCTCAGGCGCAGTTCGATGACGGCCAGCGCATCGTAGGCGCCGCCCTTGACGTGTTTGCTGCCCTGGAAATCCCCCGGGCGCGCGGTGTCCACCACGAAGGTGCCGATGCCGTGGCGGGTTTCCACCAAACCTTCTGCCTGGAGCCGCGACATGGCTTCGCGGACCACAGTTCGACTGACGCCGCGTTCCTTGATGATCACCTGTTCGGTGGGTAACTTGCTGCCCGCGGGCAGTTCGCCGGCCAGTATCTGTTGCGTCAGGTCGACCACCAGTTGCTGGGTCATGCTCAGGCGTCGATCAGGTGTGACACGGTCCATTGCACCTATCCATTAAAGCCAGACGATCGCGGCATTATAGCCGCGACCTTGCGCCAAAACTCACTATAATGCCCGCTGATCACACTAGAGCACGCCGATGACGGATCAAGCGTTATCTCCACTGAACAAGCCGCGCCGCCTCGCCGAAACCCTGGTCGACCGCTTTGCCCAGCGCATGCGCGACGGCATCCTCAAGTGCGGCGAAAAGCTGCCTACCGAAGTGCATATCATGGAGGCCGAAGGCGTCAGTCGTTCGGTGGTGCGTGAGGCGCTGTCGCGCTTGCAGGCGGCAGGGCTGGTGGAGACGCGGCATGGCGTCGGCACCTTTGTCCTCGACATGCCGGCGCCGGAGGGCTTCACCTTGGGGCCGGCGACGATTGCCACGTTGTCGGATGTGCTCAACCTGCTGGAATTTCGCCTGAGCCTGGAAGTCCAGGCCGCCGGCATGGCCGCCGAGCGCGCAACGCCTGAAGCGCTGGCCGAATTGGCCCAGGCGCTGGAGGCGTTGCTGCAAGGGCCGGAAAAATCCGGTACCACCATCAATGCCGATTTCCAGTTCCATCTGAAAATCGCCAAGGCCGCCGGCAATTACTACCTGATCGACATCATGAAGCACCTGGGCACGAAGCTGATCCCGCGTACGCGCATGAACTCCGCCTATTCCGGGCAAAGTGACCGCAGTGCTTACCTTCAGGGGATCAACGCCGAACACCAGCAGATCTTCGACGCCATCGCCAGCGGCAATGTCGACGCGGCGCGGGCGGCCATGTACTTGCATTTGAGCAACAGCCGCATGCGCCTGTGTGAAACCCAACAACGGCAGGCGTTCTACAACGAATAACCCGCACTGCTTCTGTGGGAGCCGAGCTTGCTCGCGATGACGGCGATACATCCAACATCATCGGCACAGGCAGACCGCTATCGCGAGCAAGCTCGCTCCCACAGTTTTTGATCCCAGTGTTCACACAACTTAGAAGAAGCTGTATTTAACACCGACCCGCAGCCGCAACTGGCGATCACTGTCGACCGAATTGACTTTAATATCACCGACTTCAAAGAACGGCGCCCAGCGTTTATCCCACTGGTATTTGACCACGGCATTCTGTTCATAGTCGTCGGTACCGCCGTTATAGCGAATGTAGTCGGCATCGAAGTAAGTCAATTGATATTCATAGGCCCAGGGTCCTTGAGGGCCATAGTTGATATAAACATCGTAACGGTTGACCTTCTGATCGTCCTGCCCATTATCCGGCACGTCACGGTCGATCTGGTCGCGGTCCAGCTTGGCTGAATCAAAACGGTAGCGACCGGCAATGCTCAGCTCCTTGGTCACGCGGTAACCCAGACGCAGGCCCATTTTGTAGGTGGTGGACTCCTCATCGCTGTCCAGGGCCAACGAAGGCGTCAGCGTCCAGCGGTCATTGAGCTTGTGCTGGTAGTTGACGGTAAATTCATGACCGCTGCCGACGGTGTTGTCGAAGGCGACGTCTTGCCGGTCACCGGCGGTCTTGTATTTGAGTTCACCTTCCAGACCCACGCCGTTATCCAGCCGAATACCAAACTTGGCACGGTCGGCGTGCATGCGGGTTTTTTCCGCATATTGATGGCGTACGTTGATATAACCGGTATCGGCCATGGCAACGACTGAAGTGAACAAGGAAGCGAGGGACAACACGACGAGTGTCTTTTTCATGTTTTTTATTCTTGTTAGTTAAATGGTTAGTTGGGTTGAACGCCAAATCACAGGCGAGCGCGTGCGCGGCATTGAAACCTGCGGTTCAACGTCTTCTGCGGGTTAAAACACGTGCAACGAATCAGTTACCTCAAACAGCGATAGGTATTCGCTGTATGTCCCGACTGGCTTGCACCAGCAAATGGGTGTACGCATGGCTCGCGCCATCATTTGCCAAGAGATGGCTGTCGAGCGTCTCCACCACCCTGCCCTGCTGCATCACCGCCAGCCGATCACACAGATGCGCCACCACCGCCAGGTCGTGAGTGACCATCAGGTAGGTCAGCCCCTCCTGGCGACGCAAGTCGGCCAGCAGGTTGAGGATTTCCGCCTGCACCGAGACGTCCAGCGCCGAGGTCGGCTCGTCCAGCAACAGCACCCGGGGACGCAGGATCAGCGCCCGGGCAATCGCCACGCGTTGGCGCTGGCCACCGGACAACTGGTGCGGATAACGGAAGCGAAAGCTGTCGTTCAAGCCGACCTTGCGCAGGATCTCGCTGACCTTCTGCGCGCGCCCATCGATGCCATGGATGCGCAGCGGCTCCTGCAACGCGGCATCAATGGTGTAGCGCGGATGCAACGAGGCATACGGGTCCTGGAACACCATCTGCACGGTGCGGTAGTGGTTCAACGGCAGGTTTCGCGTCACGGCCTGGCCGGCGACCCGCAGTTGTCCGCTCCAATGCTGGTACTGCCCGGCCAGGCAGCGCAGCACGGTGGTCTTGCCCGAACCGGACTCCCCCACCAGGCCGAATGCCTCGCCTTCGGCAACGCGCAAATCGACGTCGTGCAATACCGCATTAAGTGCCGCGCCGGTGCCGAAACTGAGGTTCAGGCCGGCGATTTCAATCATGCTCATGACAGGCTCCTCAAGCATTCAACCACTGTGGGTCACGCTGCAGCACCGGCAAGGTGGTGCGTCGATGATCCAAGCTCGGCAATGCGGCCAACAGGCCTTGGGTATAGGGGTGGGTGGCGCGGTCCAGATCGGCGGCAACAATCGACTCGACCACGCGCCCGGCATACATCACCAGCACGCGATCACAGAAATGCCGCACCAGGTTCAGGTCGTGACTGATGAAAATCAGCCCCAGGTCACGCTCGCTGACCAACTCTTCCAGCACATTGAGCACCTGCCGGCGCACCGACACGTCCAGCGCCGAAGTGGGTTCGTCGGCGATGATCACCTGGGGATCGGTGATCACCATCATGGCGATCATGATCCGCTGGCCCATGCCGCCCGAGACCTCGTGGGGGTACAAGTCATAGACCCGCCGAGGATCGCGAATGTGCACCTTGGCGAGCATGTCCAGGGCCCGTTCGCGGGCTTCGCGATGGGGCACCTTGTGATGGGCCAGGTAGGCCTCGGCGATTTGCTCGCCGACCCGCACCACCGGGTTCAGCGAGTATTTGGGGTCTTGCATGATCATCGACATGCGCGCGCCACGAATCGCCTGGATCTGCTTTTCGCTGGCGGCCAACAGGTCGATATCGGCGAAGCGCAACGTCTTGGCGGTGACCCGCGCCGTCGGTGGATGCAGGCGTAAAAGGCTGCGGCCAACAGTGGATTTGCCCGAGCCGGACTCACCGACAATGGCGAGTTTTTCCCGCCCCAACGTGAACGACACATCACGCACCGCCTGGGAGGTTTTGCCGGCGTTGCGAAATTCCACGCACAAATCCTGTACCGTAAGTTTTATCTCAGTCATGGCCTGTTCCTCAGGATTGGCTGCGGGGGTCGAGGACGTCACGCAAACCGTCGCCCAACAGGTTGAAGGCCAGGCTGACCAGCATGATCGCCGCACCGGGCGCCGCCACCAGCCACCAGCTTTCGAGCATGTAGCGTCGCCCGGTGGAGATCATCGCGCCCCACTCCGGCAACGGTGCCTGGGCGCCGAGGCCGAGAAAGCCTAGGGCGGCGGCGGTGAGGATGATGCTCGCCATGTTCATGGTCAGGCGGATGATCACCGACGACAGGCACATGGGGATGATGTGGCGCAGGATGATCCGGGTGCTCGACGCGCCCTGAAGCTGCACCGCAACGACGAAATCAGCGTTGCGCAGCGGCAGTGTTTCGGCGCGGGCAAGCCGAGCAATCGGCGGCCAGGCCGTGAGTGCGATGGCGATCACCGCATGCTCCAGGCCCGGGCCGAGGGCGGCGATGAACGCCAATGCCAACACCAGGCTGGGGAACGAAATGAAGATGTCGGTGATGCGCATGAACAGGCTGTCGACCCAACCGCCAAAGTAGCCGGACACCGTGCCGACCAACAGGCCGATGGGGCCGACGATCACCGTCACCAGCAAGACGATGTACAGGGTGATGCGCGAGCCATACACCAGCCGCGCGAACACATCGCGACCGTATTCGTCAGTGCCGAACCAGTGCGCACTGCTGGGTGCCTGCAACGCGCCGGCGAGGTTCTGCAACAGCGGATCGTGGCCGGCGATCCAGGGCGCGAAGACGGCGACCAGCATCAGGGTCGCGACGACGATCAGGCCGGCGAAGGTCATAGGGTTGCGCAGCAAAAAACGCAACAGGCGCAAGGTGCTGGCGACCATCGCCGCCGTACTGGAAGCCGGCAACGCGGCGTTGCCAGGGGCGCTGGAAGCAAGAGGCAGGTTCATTAGCGAGTCCTCGGGTCGAAGATCTTGTACAGCGCATCGCTGATCAGGTTCAGCGTCACGAAGATGAGGCCGATCAGCAGCACGCAGGCCATCACCGCATTCATGTCGCCGAGCAACAGACTGCTGGTCAGGTACTGGCCGAAGCCCGGCCAGGCGAACACGGTTTCGATCAGCACCGCGCCTTCCAACAGGCCGCCGTAGGCCAGCGCGACGATGGTCAACAGCTGCACGCGGATGTTGCCGAAGGCATGACCCCAGACGATGCGACGCTGGGACAAACCCTTGACCCGGGCGGTGATGATGTACTCCTGGGACAGTTGTTCGAGCATGAAGCTGCGGGTCATGCGGCTGATGTAGGCGACCGAGTTGAAGCTGAGGATCACCGCCGGCAACAGGATGTGCCGCAGTGCGCTGCGAAAGGCCTCCCACTCGCCAGACCAGGCGGTGTCGATCAACAACAGTCCGGTGTGTTTCGGGATCAACCCGTCATAGGCCAGGCCGATGCGCCCGACGCCGCCGGCCCAGCCCAGCCAGGCGTAGAACACCAGGAAGGCCATCATGCCGATCCAGAAAATCGGCGTGGAGTAACCGAACAGCGTGATCAGTCGTGCGACATGATCACCGGCACGGCCCTGATGCGTTGCCGCGTAGACCCCCAGCGGCAAGCCCGCCAATACGCCGAACAGAATGGCCAGGGTGGCCAGTTCCAAGGTGGCCGGGAAGACCCGGGCGATGTCGGTGATGACCGGGTTGCCGGTCAGCAAGGCCATGCCGAAGTCACCGTGCAGCAGATCGCCAAGGTAGATCGCGAATTGGGTCCACAACGGCTTGTCCAGGCCCAGCTCTTTGTACACCTGGGCGTAGGCCGAGGCATCGGCGTCCGGGCCGACGATGGCCAGCACCGGGTCCAGGGGCATCACCCGCCCAATAAAGAAAGTCAGCAGCAACAACCCCAGCAGCGTCACCGCCACCGAGCCGCTGCGCCGGGTCGCCGCAGCGGCCCGGGTGGTCCAGATTGAAAAGGATGCAGTCGACATGTTCATTCCTGCCTTGGCCCTGTGGCCGTCGATTTCAGCGCTGCTTGTAGACGTCGCGAAGACGCGTGGTGGCGGCGGTGTGGCCGATGTAGTTGCGCACATCCGCATGGATCACCACTTCGTCCACCATCTGTGAGACCGGCATGATCGCCCCGACCTGTTGGTCGTAGAGGGTCTGGATCTGGGCGTAGATTTCGCGCTGGCGCTCGGGGTCCCGCTCACGCTCGGCTTGCTCGATCAACTGGTTGAGCTGCGGGTTGAAGAACGAGGTGCGCCAGCCCTGGAAATTGCTCAGCTTGGCTTCGGTGCGGTTGTCCGGGTTGTACACCAGGGCCCGCAGACTCGAATGCGGATGACGCTCCGCCCCGCCGCCGCCACGACCGACGAGGATGTCGAACTGGCGGTCGCGCATCGCGCCATAGATCTGGTTGCCGGTGCCGGTGATGATCGTCGCCTGGATCCCCGCCTGGGCCAGCGTCGCTTGCAGGCTGGTGGCGATGTTGATGAACGGTGGATCGGTCAGCGAACGAATGGTCACCTTGAAGCCTTCGGCATGTCCGGCCGCAGCCAACAGACGCTTGGCCTCGGCCACGTCCAGGCGATAGCCCGGATCGTCCAGGCGCGCTGGCAACCCCAGTTGCAACGGCCGCTGATTGATCACGCCGTAGTGCGGCATGACCACGTCATTGATGCCTTGGTAGTCGATCAGCAGGCGGATGGCCTGGCGCACGCGGATGTCCTGGAACAACGGTTGCTGCATGCTCATCGCCACGTAGTACAGCGTGCCGCGGGCGATGCTCTGGATGCGCACTTCATCGACCTTCCCCAACGCCTGGATGTCAGTTGCGGCCATGCCGCGGGCAACGTCCAGGTCGCCGCGCTCGACCATCAGGCGCAGGGCCTGGGACTCGGTCATGTTGCGCATGATCACCCGGCGCAACTTCGCCGCGCCGCGCCAATAGTCGTCATTGCGACTCATCAGGATCACATCGTTGGCGCGCCAGATGTCGAGCTTGAACGCGCCGGACCCAGCCGTGTGCGTCGCCAGCCACGCCGCGCCCTGATCGTCGCCGACCTGATGCTGCAAGGCGACGCTGCGATCGATGATGAAGGCGCTGGGTGAAGTCGCCAGGGTGTTGAGCACCAGCATCGGGTCAGTGACCCGTGGCAATTCCATGACAAAAGTGTGCGGCCCTTCGGCGCGCATCAGTTTGACCACGTTGTCGGCGGTGAAACCGTAGGCTTTCCAAGTGGAAGCCAGGGCGCGGTTGAGGGTGACCACGCGCTGCAACGACCAGGCGACGTCTTGGGCGGTGAGTGGCGCACCGGAGTGAAAACGTACGTCGTCACGCAATTGGAAGGTCAGGCGCATGCGGTCGGGGCTGACGTCCCAGGTTTTCGCCAGGGCCGGAATCAGCGTGTCCGGCTGCGCCGCGTCCTGCTCCAGGAGCATGTCATAGACATTGGCATTGACTTCGGCAACCTCCAGACCCGTCGCCGCGGCAGGGTCCAGGGACAGCAGATTGATCATGCTCATGCCCACCACCAATTGGTCGGGGGGCGTTTCGCCTTGGGCCAGGCTGACGGGCACCTGCACTGCGCACAGGGCCACGGTGACACACAGCAACCTGGTCAGGCGCTTGGGCCAGAGATTCATGGTTCAGTCCTTTCTTATATTTATAAAGACTTGTCGCCCGGGCAGTCATCGGCCCCAGGCGTGGAACAGGCTCAATGTCGGGACAAGGTGTTGGCCTCGATATACGCGAAGTTGATGTCCTCGCCCAAGCCCGGCCGGTCGGACAGGTGCACAAAACCGTCGGCGTCCATGGGGTCGACGATGCTGTTGAGGTGCGCCGGGATTTCTTCATAGTCGAGGAACGGGTGCAGCAGGCCGCGCTCGTACCAACGGCAATTGCTGATGGCCCCGACCACCGCCAGGTTCGCCGCGCCATTGCCGTGGACTTCACAATCCATGCCGAACGACTCCGCCAGGTGCGCCACCTTCAGGCACGGCCCGATCCCCCCGACCCCGGCCACGCCGGCGCGCAGGATGTCACAAGACTTCTGCGTGACCCAGCTGGCGCGACTGTGGAACTTGCCAGCGATGCTCTCCGGGCCCAGCACCGGGATGTCCAGGTTGGCGGCCAGCCAGGCATAAGACTCCGCCGAGTCTTCCATCATCGGCTCTTCGAACCAGGCGAAATTCAGCTTTTGCAGCGCCTTGCCAATGGTCAGCGCGTCCATGCGGCTGTACCAGTGATAACCGTCGAGCATCAGCGCGATGTCCGGCCCCACCGCCTCACGCACGGCGGCGCAGGCCTGGATGTCCATTTGTGGATTCGGCGCGAAGGAAATCGGCGGCATCCAAGTGTGCAACTTGATGGCCTTGTAGCCGCGCTGCACCAGCTTTTCGGCAAATTGAGCGTACTCATCCGGCGTCGACAACCCACCCGGCAAATCGTCGCCGCACATCGTCGAGCCGTACGCCGGGACCTTGTCGCGATAACCACCAATCAGTTTATGCACCGGCAACTTGAGCGTGCGCCCGGCCAGATCCCACAACGCTTGTTCCACCAGCGCCAGCGCCCGGTCGGTGAACTGCCCGGCACTGCCGCGCTGCCAGTGCGCCAGGTCTTGCCAGATGCTTTCGCGGTCCATCGGATCGCGACCGATCAGCACTTTGCGTACGAAGGATTCAATGATGTGCGGACGAATCAACTCAGGCGGACCAAAGGCATAACCCTCGGAGCCATCGTCGCAACCGATTCGCAGCAAAGCCATCTTGATCATGACCTCATCGCCTGGATGGGCATGGCCGGCGCTGTCCTGGGCACGGCGCGAAGGAGTGGAAAAAACTTCGACGTGAACGCCTGTGATTCTCATAGGGGAGGAACACCAATGTTGTTATTGTTTATTTGTATGTCGTCATACAACGAGATGGATTATTCTGACGTTACTGGCGGACTGTCAACCCCATAACTCAATAAAGTCTACACACACAGGAGACTTTTTGCGGGGATGTGAGTATTTCAGCGAGCGGAATTTTAAGAAGTCGTCATACCACGCGACATGAGGTGATACCACTTGCCGCAGACGAGGTAGTGCCCTGAAGGCTGATGACGCGGACCAGGAGATGGGCAATTGTGGGAGCGAGCTTGCTCGCGAAGGCGGCCTGTCTGAGACGGTGATGTTGGCTGGGCCGCCGTCATCGCGAGCAAGCTCGCTCCCACAGGGGTCGGTGGTGAAAGCACAATCCACAGCCACACCCCATGGATTCACCGAGCACTGGCGCGAGATTGAAAGCCAGTAGCCATCACCGCGCCTTTATGGTTTCCTGCCCCAGGCACGGTTGCTGACTGAAAGCATTAAAAAATGAGCCGTTTGTGATGTTTCAGCCCGACGCAAGGAAGGCTCTAGCGCAACCTGTCGAGAGGTACAGCCGAATGACGGTTTTTCCCGTTAACCGTCCCCGACAAGTTGTTTTTCTGCCTAGACTCATCATTGTTCCGCCGTGCGCTGTATGTTGAATGAGCCCGCACGAAAATACTAAAAACAAGAGGAAAGCCCCTAATGTTCAAACCTATCTGGAAAGCGCTCGCTTGCACATTGGCCCTTAGTGCGATGAGCACGGCCATGGCGGCAGATCCGGTGGTCATCAAGTTCTCCCATGTGGTCGCCGAACAAACACCCAAAGGCCAAGGCGCACTGCTGTTCAAGAAGTTGGTGGAAGAACGGCTGCCAGGCAAAGTGAAGGTCGAGGTCTACCCCAACTCTTCTTTGTTCGGCGACGGTAAGGAGATGGAAGCCTTGCTATTGGGCGACGTGCAGATGATTGCGCCATCGCTGGCCAAGTTCGAGCAGTACACCAAGACGGTGCAGCTGTTCGACTTGCCGTTTCTGTTCGATGACATTTCCGCTGTGGATCGCTTCCAGTTGAGCCCTGAAGGCCAGAAACTGCTCAAGTCCATGGAAAGCAAGAACATTACCGGCCTGGCCTATTGGCACAATGGTATGAAGCAGTTGTCGGCAAACAAGCCGTTGCGTGAACCCAAGGATGCCCGGGGCCTGAAGTTCCGGGTGCAGGCTTCTGCAGTGCTGGAAGAACAATTCAAGGCGGTGAACGCCAACCCGCGCAAGATGAGTTTCGCCGAGGTGTACCAAGGTTTGCAGACCGGCGTGGTCAACGGTGCGGAAAACCCGTACTCGAACATCTACAGCCAGAAAATGCATGAAGTGCAAAAGTACATCACCGAGTCCAACCACGGTTTGCTCGACTACATGCTGATCACTAACACCAAGTTCTGGAACGGCCTGCCGCCGGACATCCGCACGGAACTGGACAAGATCCTGGTGGAAGTCACGGCCCATGTGAACAAAGAGGCGGCGCAGCTGAACGAGCACGACAAACAACGCATCCTCGAGGCCAAGACCACCGAGATCATCACCCTGACGCCAGAAGAACGCGGCGAATGGCGCGACAAGATGAAACCGGTGTGGAAGAAGTTCGAAGGTGATATCGGCGCGGACCTGATCAAAGCCGCCGAAGCCTCCAACAAAGCCCAGTGATTGGTTGGCCGATGCCGTCACCCTGGCGGCATCGGCCTGTCGTCCCCCACAGGAGATGTCATCCATGAACGCCCTCCGGCGCATCTGGGAACACTTCGAGGAAGGTTTCATTGCCTTTCTTCTGGCCGCCATGACGCTCGTCACGTTCGTCTACGTGGTACTCAATAACCTCTATGCGGTTTTCTACAGCCTCGGCGACCATTGGCCCGCCGCCAGCGAGCCGATGTTCGCCATCGGCGACAACATCATGGGCATGGCCCAGGCAATGACCTGGAGTAGTTCGCTGACCAAGGCGCTGTTTGGCTGGCTGATTTTCTTTGGCCTGTCGTACGGCGTGCGCACGGCCGGGCACATCGGCGTCGATGCGCTGGTGAAGCTGGCGAGCAAACCGGTGCAGCGCTTGATCGGTGTCATCGCCTGCCTGTGCTGCCTCGCCTACGCCGGGCTGCTGGCGGTGGCGAGTTTCGAGTGGATCAACACCTTGATGATTGCCGAGATCGGCGCCGAGGACCTTGGCCATTTCGGCATCATGCAATGGCATATCGGGCTGATCGTGCCGGTGGGGTTCGCTCTGGTGTTCATTCGTTTCGCGGAAATTCTCGTGCGCATCCTGATGAATCGCCAGACCGGCCTGGGCCTGGCCGATGAAGCGGCCGAAGCCATCAAATTGACCGAACACGAGGAAGACAAGCCATGACCATTGCCTTCCTGTTCATTGCACTGTTCGTGCTGATGTTCATCGGCGTGCCCATCGCCATTTCGTTGGGGCTGGCTGGATCGTTGACCATCATTTTCTTCAGTCCCGACTCGGTTCGGTCCCTGGCGATCAAGCTGTTCGAAACGTCCGAGCATTACACGCTGCTGGCGATTCCGTTCTTCCTGCTGGCCGGTGCGTTCATGACCACCGGCGGCGTGGCGCGACGGTTGATCGATTTTGCCAACGCCTGCGTCGGCCATATCCGTGGCGGCCTGGCAATTGCGGCGGTGCTGGCCTGCATGCTGTTTGCGGCGTTGTCGGGTTCAAGTCCCGCGACAGTGGCGGCGGTCGGCTCCATTGCCATTGCCGGGATGGTGCGTTCGGGTTATCCACAGGCGTTTGGCGCCGGCATCGTCTGCAACGCCGGGACCCTGGGCATCCTGATTCCGCCCTCGATCGTGATGGTGGTGTATGCCGCGGCGACCGAAACCTCGGTGGGCAAATTGTTCATGGCCGGTGTGATTCCCGGCTTGCTGTTGGGGTTCTTCCTGATGGTGGCGATCTACATCGTCGCCGTGAAGAAAAACCTGCCGGCAATGCCGCGGGCGACGCTGCGGGAATGGTTGAGCACGGCACGCCAGGCGATCTGGGGCCTGTTGCTGATGTTCATCATCCTCGGCGGGATTTATTCCGGGATGTTCACGCCCACTGAAGCGGCGGCGGTAGCGGCGGTGTATTCGGCGTTCATTGCCCTGTTCGTCTACAAGGACCTTACGTTCCGCGAGACACCCAAGGTGCTGCTGGAGTCGGCCAAGCTGAGCATCATGCTGATGTTCATCATCGCCAACGCCATGCTCTTCGCCCATGTGCTGACCACCGAGCAACTGCCGCAGCAAATCACCGCGTGGGTGATCGATGCCGGATTGACGCCGGTGACCTTCCTGCTGGTGGTGAACATCGTGCTGCTGATTGCCGGCGCGTTCATGGAGCCTTCGGCGATCATCCTGATCCTGGCGCCGATCCTGTTCCCCATCGCCATGAAGCTGGGCATCGACCCGATTCACTTGGGCATCATCATGGTGGTCAACCTGGAGATTGGCCTGATCACGCCACCGGTGGGGCTGAACCTGTTCGTCACCTCGGCGGTGACCGGCATGTCCCTGCCCGCCACGATTCGTGCGGCGATGCCGTGGTTGATGATCCTGTTGGCGTTCCTGGTGCTGATTACCTACGTGCCATGGATCTCGCTGGCGCTGCCTAACTGGTTGGGGATGAGTTAAATCCGGTAAACACACACCGTGGCGGGCGCAGGACAACTTGCCCGCTTACAGAGGTATGGGGCCGACCTGTCGGCCCTGTGCCTTCGGACACTGAAAGGGACGCCTTGCAATGCTAAAACCTGTATGGAAAGCGCTCGCCTGCACCCTGGCTTTCGGGGCGTGGGGCACGGCCATTGCGGCTGAGCCGATCGTCATCAAATTCTCCCATGTGGTAGGCGAACAAACGCCCAAGGGCCAGGGCGCGTTGATGTTCAAGAAGCTCACGGAGGAGCGGCTACCGGGCAAAGTGAAGGTCGAGGTGTACCCCAACTCCACGCTGTACGGCGATGACAAGGAGATGGAAGCCTTGCTCCTGGGAGAGGTGCAGATCATTGCCCGGTCGCTGGCCAAGTTCGACCAGTACACCAAGACCGTGCAGTTGTTCGACCTACCGTTTCTATTCGACGACATCGCCGCCGTGGACCGTTTCCAGCAGAGCCCCGAGGGCCAGAAGCTGCTCAGGTCCATGGAAAGCAAGAACGTCACGGGCCTGGCCTATTGGCACAACGGCATGAAGCAGTTGTCGGCCAACAGGCCATTGCGCACCCCTGAGGATGCCCGTGGCCTGACGTTCCGGATCCAGACTTCTACGGTGCTGGAGGAACAGTTCAAGGCAGTGGACGCCAAAGCCAAACCGATGATTTTCTCGGTGGTGTACCAGGGCCTGCGCACCGGCTTGGTCCACGGCACGGAAAACACCTATTCGAATTTCTACAACCAGAAGCTCAATGAGGTGCAGAAATACGTCACCGAGTCCAACCACGGCATACTCGACTACATGTTGATCACCACGTCGGACTTCTGGAACGGCCTGCCGCCGGACATCCGCAGCGAGCTGGACAAGATCGTGGTCGAATCCACCGCCCATGCCAACCAGGAAGCGGAGCGATTCAACCAGCAGGACAAGCAGCATGTGCTGGATGCCAAGACCACCGAGATCATTGCCCTCACGCCGCAAGAACGCAGCGCCTGGCGTGACAAGATGAAGCCGGTGTGGGCCAAGTTCGAAAAGGACATCGGGGCGGATTTGATCAAGGCGGCGCAGGCGTCCAACGTCGCTCAATGATGCAGTGACTTGCATAGGTATCAGATGGCCAAGTACTTCCCCTTGTGGCGAGGGGATTTATCCCCGCTGGGCTGCGCAGCAGCCCCGAACAATTAACCAGGCACACCGCTGTGTCAGGTTTTAGGGGCGCTTCGCACCCCAGCGGGGATAAATCCCCTCGCCACAAAAGCAGGGTTACCACAATGCCTCCCCATCCCCAGCAACCCGGCACATTGCGCTATGATCCCCGCCTCTCCCTGAACAGAGCTTTTCTCGCGAATGCTGTCGTCCACCCCAGACCTCACCTCTACCCTGCCCCTCGTCCTGGTCGGCCCGCTGTTACGGCGGCTGGAGCCTGCGCGCCTGGTGATGTGGCTGGTGGGCACGCGAGCGTTGGCATTGACGCTGCGCATTGACGGTGTCGGCGACCTGGAACTCGATGCATCGCGTTGCACCGTGGTGCCGGTGGGGCAGCGGGCGTTTGTGCACTTGATCGATGTGACGCTCGACGCGCCCCTGCCCCAGGACGTAGCGATTGACTACGACCTGCTGGTGGACGACGCGCCCATCGCCGAGTGGGCGCCGCACCTGTTGTATGACGGCGCCCAGTGCCCGAACTTCATGTTGCACTCGCGCATCGAGCAATTGGTCCACGGTTCTTGCCGAAAACCCCACTACCCGGCCAACGACGGCCTGCTCTGTGTCGACCGACTGCTGGCGCAAGCCCCCGCGCAACGCCCGGCACTGTTGATGATGAGTGGCGACCAGGTCTATGCCGACGACGTCGCCGGGCCCATGCTGCGGGCGATTCACGGGCTGATCGAACGCCTGGGGCTGTTCGAGGAATGCCTGGACGGCGCCGTGGTGGAAGACAGCGCCAAGCTCTACCAACACCCGGCCAGTTATTACCATCGCGCCGATTTGCTACCGGCACTGGAGAGCAACGAAACCCTGCGCGAACGCTTTTTCGGCGGGGCGCGCAAGCCGATCTTCACCAGCAGTAGCGCCGACAATCACTTGGTGACCTTCGCCGAGGTCATGGCGATGTACCTGCTGGTGTGGTCGCCGGTACCCTGGACACTGATCGCGGTGCAGCCGCCAGAGCTGACCGTCGAACGGCGCCAGCGCTACGACCTGGAACAGCAACGCATCGATGCGTTCAAGACCGGACTGGGCGGCGTGGCACGGGTGTTTGC
Source organism: Pseudomonas sp. Soil_N_39 (assembly GCF_057655955.1). Lineage (NCBI taxonomy): Bacteria > Pseudomonadati > Pseudomonadota > Gammaproteobacteria > Pseudomonadales > Pseudomonadaceae > Pseudomonas > Pseudomonas sp. Soil_N_39. The sequence continues at coordinate 17,439 of NZ_JBDGLI010000010.1, read as the reverse complement.
GCACTTGTCGTGCCTGATGATTTTCGACGACCATGACATTACCGATGACTGGAATCTGTCCGCGCAGTGGGAGGAAACGGCCTACGGCCATCCGTTCTCCAAACGCATCATCGGCAATGCCTTGATCGCCTACATGCTCTGCCAGGGCTGGGGCAACAACCCGGATGCCTTTGTTGACGTACTCCCGCAAACCTTGGCCTTGAGCGACACAGCCCGGGACCGTTACCTCGACAGCGAGCCACAGGACACACTGATCGACTCCTTGCTGGCTTTCCAGCACTGGCATTACGTGCTGCCAAGCACCCCAGCCCTGGTGGTGCTCGACACCCGGACCCGCCGCTGGCGCAGCGAGAACAACCTCAAGCAGCCTTCCGGCCTGCTGGATTGGGAAGCCCTGAGCGAGTTGCAGCAGGAGTTGCTGGATCACCCCTCGGCCATCATCGTCTCACCGGCGCCGATCTTCGGGGTGAAGCTGATCGAGACCGTGCAGCGGGTGTTCAGTTGGTGCGGTTATCCGTTGCTGGTGGACGCGGAAAACTGGATGGCCCATCGCGGCGCGGCCCAGGTGATCCTGAACATTTTCCGACACTCGCGCACACCGGGTAATTACGTGGTGCTGTCAGGGGACGTGCATTATTCCTTCGTCTACGAGGTGCTGATCCCACACCGCAAGGGCGGCCCGCGCATCTGGCAGATCACCAGCAGCGGCATCAAGAATGAATTCCCGCCGGTGTTGCTGGAATGGTTCGACCGCCTGAACCGCTGGCTCTACTCGCCGCGCTCGCCCCTGAACTGGTTCACCAAGCGCCGCAGCATGCGCATAGTCCCCCACACCCCGGAACACGCCGAAGCGGGCGAACGGTTGTGGAACAGCGCCGGCATTGGTCAGGTGTTCTTCAATGAACAGGGCCAGCCCACGCAGATCTACCAGCACAACGCCAACGGCCAGCCACCGACACGCATGCGGGCTCCCAAACCTCCATCCCCCTGAAACCTGTGATCTGCGATCAATGTGGGAGCGAGCTTGTTCGCGATGACGGCGGCACAGCCAACACATTCGCAAGCTGACTATCCGCTATCGCGAGCAAGCTCGCTCCCACAGTTGTTTTGGGGTGACTATAAATTTGCATCCACTCCCACAAGGAAAGTGGCAGTCAGAACGCCAACTGCAGACTCTGCTGGCCTTCGAGGCTGAGCAGAAATTGTTTGGCCGCCAGGCCGCCAGCGAAGCCGGTAAGACTGCCGGAGCTGCCGATGACGCGGTGGCACGGGGCGATGATCGAGATGGGGTTGCGACCATTGGCGGCGCCGACCGCCCGGACCGCCGTCGGTTGGCCGATCTGGAGGGCGATGTCGCGGTAGCTGCGGGTTTCTCCAAAGGGGATGGTCAACAAGGCGTGCCAGACTCGGACCTGGAAATCAGTGCCGGCAAAGTCCAGCTCCAATTCGAAACGACGGCGCTGACCGGCGAAGTATTCCAGCAACTGACGTTCGGTTTCCTTGAGGACTGGATGCTGGGTGTCTTCCTCCAAAGGCCCCAGACGCACCCGATTGAGCCGCTCGTTTTCCCACAGGATGGCCGCCAGTCTTGTCTCCCGGGCGACGAGGATCAGTTGGCCGACGGGGGATGGGATGGTTTTGTAGAGGGGCAACATCAAACATTCCTTCACTGGCACTGACTGTTTTTTGTGGCGAGGGGATTTATCCCCGCTGGGCTGCGAAGCAGCCCTCGATTGCTTCGGACATGATTTATGCCTGATACACCGAGGAGGGGGCTTCGCCCCCAGCGGGGATAAATCCCCTCGCCACAAAAGCTCTTCGACACAAATAAACCCCGCTCAGCCCAACAACCCCAACGCCTTCGCCCGCGCCACCGCCTGGGTGCGGCGCTCGACGCCGAGTTTGCTGTTGATGTGGCTGGCGTGGGTCTTGACGGTGTGTAGCGAGATGAACAATTGCTCGCTGATTTCCTGGTTCGAGCAGCCTTGGGCAATCAACTGCAATACCGCCCGCTCGCGACTGCTGAGGGTTTCGACAGGCGCCGCCGGGTCGGTAGGCTGAGCCACCGTCGAGGGCAGGCGTTCGAGCAAGTGGTCGCGCAAGGTACTGGGCGGCGCGTGCAGCAGTTGCTCGCGCAACCAATCACGGTGCTTGCCGAACAACCACTCGAAGGGCTGCAACACCCCGCCGCTGGCGGCTTCGAAAGCCTGGGCCAGGGTGCGGCGTGCTTCGGGTTCGCGGCCGAGGCTCAGCAGCAAGGCGACCTTCTGGTTGAGCGCCATCACGCTGAGCATCTGCCGACCGGTTTGCTGCCCATGCTCAAGCAAGGCATTGAGCCGCCCCTCTGCAAGCATCGGTTGACCCCGAATGGATTCCAGCACCGCCTGCTGCAGTTCGACATGCAGCGGCAGTTGCGGGTGGAATTCCGGTGGCGCGGCGGCCCGTTCGCCCGTGTAGGTCTGGCCCAAGCGCGCCAACCAGGCTTCGGCCAGATCGGTGCGGCCCTGAGCCAGCCAGAGTTCGCATTTGACCAGGGTAATCATCGCCAGGTAATAGATCGGCGGAACGTCCCAAATGTGCATCAGGCGCTCGGCTTCAGCCAGTTCGGCAAAGGCCCGGGCGAACTCGCCGCTGTAGCCTTCGATACGGGCGATCACGCAATGACCGATCAGCACGCTGATATCGCGGCAGGCGCGGGCTTCGGTGAGGCCCGCCTGCAACCGCGCCAGGCCGACCTGGGGTTGCATGCGCAAGGTCAGCAGGAAACCCTCGTACATGATCAACCGTGCCCGCACCGCATACAGCCGTTGGGGCGGTAGCTTGTGCAAACGTTGCAGGCCCTGGTGTACTTCGTCCAACGCCCGCAGGATCTCCCCCCGCGCCTGCAAGACCCGGGCACGATCGTAATGGGCCAGGGCCTCGAACAGTGGGTTGCCGACCCGCTGCGCCAGTTCCAGGGATTCGCGGTTCAGGTTCCGGGCGCGCCACAGGTCGCCGTCAGCAATCGCCAGGTTCGACAATGTGGACAGGCACATCAGCCGCTGGCCGTAGCGTTTTTGCGGCAGGCTTTCCAGGGCTTCGCTGCAATAACGCACGGTGGCTTCCCGGTCCCCACGGCCACGGGCGACAATGCCGCTCAGGGCCAGCCATTGGGCGAGCATGGATTTTTGCGCAGTGGCCGAGGGGGCCGGCAGGAAACGACTCAAGTGCGCGGCAAGCTCTTCAGCAGCGTCCAACTGGCAGGCCAGCCCCAGCGCCCAGCTGTAGAGCACGATCAACCTCGGCGTGCTGATGAGCAGGCTGTCGGGCAGGTCCATCTTCCAGCGCAGCAACATGCCGACGTTCTGCTCGGCCAGCAACTGCTCCTCCGAAAGGTTCTGCACCAGGTTCGCCGCCACGTCCAAGTGCCCGGCCCGTAGCGCCTGCTCCACGGCTTCGTCGATCAGACCCTGGGCATTGAACCAGCGACAGGCCCGCAGGTGCAGGGTCGCGGCTGGGACCATGGCCGGGGCGCTGGGGCGACTGCGCAGCAGGTCGGAAAACAAGTGGTGATAACGGTACCAATGGCCATGCTCGTCCAGCGGCACCAGGAATACCTGGTGAGCCGCCAGGTAACGCAGGATCTGCGCACTGTCATGGGCTTCGCGCACGGCATCGCACAGCGCGCTGCAAAAGCGTTCCTGAGGGGCCGTGTCGTAGAGGAACGCCTGCACCTCCGCGGGCAGGCAATCGATGACTTCTTCGAGCAGGTAATCGCGGATCAGCCCTTCCCCGCCGTGCAGGGCCTGGGGCAGCAGGCCTTCGGTGCCGGCTTCGGACGCGGCCAGCAACCAGAAGCGCAGCCCGGCCACCCAGCCTTCACTGCGCTGGATGAGATTCTCCAGTGCCTCACCGCGCAACGAGCTGCTGTGGTGCTGGAGCAGGGTCAAGGCTTCTTCGTGGGTCAAGCGCAGGTCTTGCTCGTTGAGTTCGAGCAATTGCCGTGACAGGCGCAGGCGTGCCAGATGCCAGTCCGGGCGCTGGCGGCTGGTGACGAGCACCAGCAAACCGTCGGGCAGGTGATTGAGAAAAAACTGCAGGCAGCGATCCAGCACCGGGCTTTGGGCCAAATGGTAATCGTCGAGGACCAGCAGCAAGGGCTCGCGCGGCGATAAGTGCGTGGACAGCTCGTCCAGCAGGCCATCGAGCCATTCTTCGAAGGCAAAGGGTTGATGGCGCTGGCGCATTTTCAGCAGCCCCAGTGCCCGGCCGCCCAGTTGCGGGAAAAACGCCTGGAGCCCTTCGAGCAGGCGTTCCAGGAAACGCCCAGGGTCGTTGTCTCGGGCACTGAGCCCCAACCAGAGGCTTTGCCAATGGGCCGGCAGGCTCTGGCAGAACTCCACCGCCAGGGAGCTTTTACCAAACCCCGCCGGTGCACTGACCAGCAGCAACCTGCCCCCGAGCCCTGCGCCCAACCGCTCGCACAACCGCGGCCGCGCGACATGGCCATCGGGCAAGGGCGGGCGGTAGAAACGCCCGTCCTGTACCGCGATGGCTGCGCGGGCAGAATCCGGAAGTGAAGACAAATCAGTCATGGCCGGCTCTTGTAGGAATGCGGGTGGCGGCATTGCAGATGTCCGCAGACTAGCGGTAAACGAGGAGGTATTGAAGGGAGTGCTACAAATGGCTACAAAAAGACTACACGCCGATGGCCCTTTAAGGTGCCGCTTTTTGTGGCGAGGGGATTTATCCCCGTTGGGCTGCGAAGCAGCCCCAAAAAGCTTGAAGGCTATCCGGCTGATATTCCGAGGTAGATGGCTTAGGGGGTCGCTTCGCAACCCAGCGGGGATAAATCCCCTCGCCACAGGGGTTTTGTGCTGGCCAAAAAACGCCCCGAACCAGTCGGGGCGTTGTTTCGAGGATGCGGCCTCGGGTGGAGCGGTTTAGCGGATGCCGTCCTGACGCAGTGCGTTCGGGGTGAAATCGGCGGTGGTGGCGGTGAAGCCGAAGTCATAGGCCGATTTCTCTTCGTTCTTCATGCCCAGTGCCAGGTAGCGGCCGGACTGCAGGTCGTAGAGGGTTTCCAGGGCGTACCACGGCACTTGCTTGTCGTAGTAGTTCTCGGCATGGGCCTCGGCCACGCGCCACAGTTGGCCACGACCGTCGTAGTGGTCGATCACCGCAGCTTGCCAGGTGTCTTCATCGATGAAGAAGTCACGCTTGGCGTAGATGTGGCGCTGACCTTCCTTCAGGGTCGCGGTCACGTGCCAGACACGACGCAGCTCATAGCGGGTCAGGTCCTGGTTGATGTGGCCGGCCTTGATGATGTCGGCGTACTTGAGTTGCGGCGAATCGATCCTGTAGCTGTTGGCAGCGATGTACATCTCTTGCTTGCCTTCCAGTTTCCAGTCGTAGCGGTCCGGTGCGCCGTTGTACATGTCCAGGTTGTCGGAGGTACGCAGGCCGTCGGCCGCCGTACCCGGGCCGTCATAGGACACTTGCGGGGCACGGCGCACGCGGCGCTGACCCGCGTTGTAGACCCACGCCGAGCGCGGTTCCTTCACTTGGTCGAGGGTCTCGTGCACCAGCAGCACGCCACCGGCCAGGCGCGCTGGCGCGGTCACTTGTTGCTTGAAGTAGAACAGGATGTTGCCAGGGTTGGCCGGATCGAAATCCTTCATCTTGTCGCGGAACACGAATTGGTCGCGGAAGTACACCAGACTGTACGAACCGTTGGGCTGCGGGGTGGCCTGGGTGACCAGGCGCGTCACGCTGCCGCCGCGATAGCGGGTGATGTGGTTCCAGATGACTTCCACGCCGCTCTGGGGAATCGGGAACGGCACGGCCGTCTCGAAGTTCTCCAGGCCGTTGCCACCGGAGACCAGCTTGGTGTTGACCGCGTTTTTCTTGATGGAGGCGAACACCTCGTCCGGCACGGTGGCGCCGCGATGGGTCGGGTAGACCGGCATCTTGAAGGTTTCCGGGTAGCGCTTGAACATCGCGTACTGGCCCGGGGCGAGTTTGGCCTTGTACTGCTCGACATTCTGCGCAGTGATGGTGAACAGCGGTTTTTCCGTCGGGAATGGATCGGCAAGGAAGCCCTTGCTGTCCACGGCACCGGCGTTCTTGGCCATGGGTTTCCAGGCCGAGATCGAGCCGTCGGCATTGCCGGCCATCTCGGCGCCCATCGGCGTCAGGCTCTTGCCCAGTTTGTCGGCCTCGGCAGCAGGCACTGCCGCCATGACGCTGGCAGCCAGCAGGGATAGCCCCAGAACACCGACCTGCAACAGATTCTTTGTTATTTTCATAGTGTGTCGTCCTGAAATTCGGTGCTTAGAAGGTCACGCCGACGCTGAGCGCCAGGAAGTCACGATCGTCCACGGTACTGAAGTCGCCACCAAAGAAGTTGGTGTAGGCCAGGCTGGCGTTGTAGGTGTTCTGGTACTCGGCATCCAGCCCGAGGCTGACGGCCTTGCGGCCTTCTTCGAAGTTGCCGCCAGGGCCTGGCGAGTAGCCTTTGACGTCATGGGACCAGGCCACGTTGGGCTTGAGGTTCACGCCGGCGAAGACGTCCGGGTATTCCCAGATGGCGCGAGCGCGGTAGCCCCAGGACGTGGAGGTGGTGAAGCCGTCGTTGTTGCAGTTGCTGTTCACACCGCTGCTGGTCTGGCCGCCACCTGCGGCGGTAGAGGCGTTGAGCGTGTTACAGAAGCCATTGGGCAGTTCACCTGGACCGAACACTGGGTCACGGCCGTAGCGAGCCTCGGACCTGCTTTCCAGCCCTCCGACGTGAGTGACCCCAATCTCACCCACCAAGGTCAGACGGCTCGCGCCCATAACTTGATCGAGGAAGTGGGTAAAGGTGGTCTGGAACTGGGTGATTTCCTTGCGGCGATAGCCGTGCAGATCCTGACCTGGGGTGCCATCGAGCACCGAGGCATTACCAAAACCCGGGATCGGAGTAACACCTGCAAAGAGAATATCGGTGGTACTCAACTGCACCGGCGCATTCGGCCGATAACTCAGCTCGCCGCTCCAGGCCGTGCCGGTGGGCAAGGTAGTGGAGAAACTCAAGCCATAGAGCCGAATGTCTTCCGGGTATTCAACGAAGTATTTGGAATTACCCGCCACGATCAGAGGGCGCAGCCCTGCCAACGGCCCCAACGGCGTGGAGTAGAACTGTTGTGCAGCTCCCGTGGCACTGAAAATCGGCGCACGGCTGTGGTAGTTCATGAAGTAGGCACCGAATTCGGTGTCCAGCGGCTCGAACATATACTTCAAGGACGCGCCCCATTGGCCGCCGTCACGGGCATCACGATCAGCCCCCCGGCGGACCAGGACCCCTTCCTCGTTCACGTCCACACCAAATGCACCCAAGGCCGGCAAGGCAGCCCCTGGGATCCTGGAACGTTTATTCAACACCCGCAGATTATCCGTACAGCCATCGGCAATAACATCTGGCTGGGAGAAGAACGTACCGCAGTTATCGACAACAGTCTGGTCCCACTCCAACTGGTAGAAAGCTTCAGCCGACAAATTGTCGGTCAGGCTCTGGGACACATAGAACATGTTGACCGGGATCAAGCCTTCCTTGACCTCGGCACCAGGACGACGGAATGCGGACACATCGACCGGGTTGATGGAGTTGATGCCGCCCTGGATGAAGGTACTTTCACCCCAGCTGACAACCTGCTTGCCCAGGCGGACCGAACCCGGCTGATCGGCAATGGCGTAGTTGTGATAGACGAACGCATCGAGGATCTGCCCGCCGGAAGACTTGGCGCCCTCCTTGCGATTGTTGTCGCTGATGTCCTTGTACAGGCGGTTTTCGTCCTTGAGTTCAAAGTCGTACCAGTACTTGCCGCGCACAAACACGCCGGTATCGCCGTACTTCAGTTCCAGGTCGTGGATGCCCTTGAAGATCTTCGAGAAGGTTTCCCCGCGCTTGAAGTTCAAGTGGCCGTCATCGGAGGTCTGCGACAGCCCACGGCCGCCGTTGTTGACACCGATCAGATCCTTGTTGGCGTTGGCCGTGGACCAGCTCGCCCCCACCGACAAGGACGAGTCGAACTGGCCTTCGATTTCACCAATGTTGAAGCTGACGCCGAATGCAGGGCCGGCGAGCGAGGAGGCAAGACTGACAGCCAGAGGCAGTTTTGCCCGGCGCCAGAAAGTGTTTGCTGAGGTCATCGACGCAACTCCATGTGTTTTATTGTTATGGCAGCGGACATTTCCGGAAACCCTTCGCCGTGCTGGCACGTACGTCCCATTCCGAAAATCCCTTGAGCGGACTATAGCCAGCAGGTAGTACGGCTTGATCCCTCTAAAGTGTGATTTGCAGCCCTCAACCACTCTGGAACAGTCCTTTTGCCAGGCCGACAGATGCCGGCACGGCAAGGATGGCTGAAATTTTCAGTTTGACAAGGCAAGCGCTTGCTTGGTGGGGCTGCCGTGCCCTTTCGGGCACGGCGAAAGGGCCTAAAGCGTGGAGAGGAAGGTGCTGTTGTTGCTCTGCCATTCGGTGATGTCGACGCGGATGCGCTTCTTATCGAGCTTGCCGACGCTGGTCTTGGGAATTTCCGTAACAAGGGCGATCTGGCTCGGGATCGCCCACTTGCTCAAGTGCCCCAGCTCAACGAACGGCTTGAGGTGCTCCTTGAGTTCGCGAGCCCCGATCTCATGCCCTTCGCGAACCACCAGCAAGGCAAACGGCCGCTCGCCCCACTGCGGATCGGGAATGCCGACCACTGCTACTTCACGTACCGCCGCGTGACGGCTGATGAGGTCTTCCAGGTCCAGGGAGGAGATCCATTCGCCACCGGTCTTGATCACGTCCTTGATGCGGTCGCGGATGTCGATGAAGCCCATGTTGTCGAGCGTGGCGACGTCACCGGTGTGCAGCCAACCGCCGGCCCAGAGCTCGGCGCCCTTCTGCGGCTCGTTGAAATAGCCCTCGGTGAGCCACGGCGCGCGCAGCACCAGTTCGCCCTGGGTCTCGCCATCGGCCGGCAGGAACCGTCCCTCGGCGTCGACAATCGCCGCCTCCACCAGCGGCCCCGGCACACCGGCCTTGATCCGGTAGGTGGTGCGTTCGTCTTCGCTGCCGGCCATCAGTTCCGCGTTGAGGTGGGCGCAGGACACCAGCGGGCCGGTTTCCGACATGCCGTAGGCGGCGGTGAGCTGGATGCCCCGGGCCTTGGCCGCTTCGTACAGGCTGCGGTTCAGGGCGCTGCCGCCGATGACGATCTTCCAGCCGCCGAAGTCGGTGTCCTGGGCGCCCTTGGCATTGAGGACCATTTGCAGGATGGTTGGCACGCAATGGGAAAAGGTGACCTTTTCCTTGCGCCACAGCTGGACCAGGAGTTCGGGGTCGTAGCGGCCCGGGTAGACCTGCTTGAGCCCGAGCATGGTCGCCACGTAGGGCAGGCCCCAAGCGTGGACATGGAACATCGGCGTGATGGGCATGTACACGTCGTTGGTGCCCAGCAGCCGCACGCTGTCGATGGCCCCCATGATGGTCGCCACGCCCATGGTGTGCAGCACCAGTTGCCGATGGGTGAAGTACACGCCCTTGGGGTTGCCCGTGGTGCCGGTGGTGTAGAACGTGGTGGCGACGGAGTTTTCGTCGAAATCCTGGAAATCGTAGGTGGGCGTGGCGGCGGCCAGCAATTGCTCGTACTCACCCACCAGGTTCGGCAGGTCGGCGGTTTTTTCCGGCAGGTCGGTCAGCAGCAGGGTCTTGTCCACCGTGGTCAGGTGCCCGGCGATCGCCTGGTACAAGCCGACGAACTCGCTGTTGACCAGCACGAAGCGGTCCTCGGCGTGATTCATGGTGTAGACGATCTGCTCCGGTGACAGGCGCACGTTGATGGTGTGGATCACCGCGCCGATCATCGGGATCGCAAACATGCATTCCAGGTAACGGTGGCTGTCCCAGTCCATCACGGCCACGGTATCGCCGGCCTTGACCCCCGCCTCGGTCAACACGTTGGCCAGGCGCGCGACCCGTTCGATCAGCGTCGGATAGCTGTAGCGCAGTTGGTCACGGTAGATGATCTCGCGGGTTTTCTCGTAACGCGTGCCGGACATCAGCAGCCGCTTGATCAGCAGCGGGTATTGATAGGCGCCTTCGGCTGGAGGAATAACGCGAGTCTGCAACATAAGAGTCCCTTTTCTGACTGCACGGTCTTGGCTGGAAGTAAGCACTCTAGAGCGCTTATACACGGATCAAATCACCCAAAGGAATGATTTGATCCGCGCGCAGATACTAGCCTTGAGCCATGTCCGGGACTGTGGGCGCTGGATCAATGCGCCTCGGTAAACGCCAGCTTCACCCCAATGGCGACGAGCACCGCGCCCATGGTCCGGTCGAACCAGTGGCCCATGCGCGCGAAGCCGGCGCGCACCCGTTGCTGGCTAAACAACAGCGCCACCAGGCAGAACCAGACGGCCGTCGCCATCGCCAGGTACACGCCATAACCGGCCTGGATCGCCAACGGCGTATGCGGATTGATCACCACGGTGAACAGCGACAGGAAAAACAGCGTCGCCTTGGGGTTCAGGCCATTGGTGACAAAGCCGGAAATGAACGCGCCACGGGCGGTACGCTCACCGACTTCCTTGTGCAGGTTTTCCTCGGCCGGCTTGGCCGGTTGCGCCCGTAGTGCCTTGAAGCCGATGTACAGCAGGTACGCGGCGGCGGCCCATTTCAGCGCGTTGAACAGCACGATCGATTGCGACACGATCAGGCCGATGCCCAGCAACGAATAGCCCACGTGCAGGAAAATCGCCGTGCCGACGCCCAACGCCGTCCAGGTCCCGGCGCGCCGGCCATGGGTCACGCTTTCGCGCACCACCACGGCAAAATCCGGCCCGGGGCTGGCGACGGCCAGCAGGTGGATCAGGGCGACGGTGAGGAATTCGGTGAGGTACATGGTGGCTCCTTGGCTAGCTCAATCTCGAAACAAACATCAACTGTGTGGCAAGTGAATCTGTGGCGAGGGGATTTATCCCCGTTGGGCTGCGCAGCAGTCCTAAAAGCAGTGAACTCAATCTGCCTGGTACACCGAGTTGCCTGGTTTGGGGGCCGCTTCGCAGCCCAGCGGGGATAAATCCCCTCGCCACAGGGTTCTTCATAAGCCCATTATTCGGGCCAGGCCACAGCCACATTCCATCTGATAGGCTCGCCACATTACGCCTTCGGTTCTTGACATAAAAGGTACAGCTGATGACGAACACCGCCCGCGCCGTTTTCCTCGACCACCCTTCCCTGGACCTCGGCGACCTGGACCTGGCCCCGTTGCGCGCCTGCTTCGGCGACCTGCAACTGTTCGCCCGGACCACGCCGGAGCAGGTGATCGAGCGGCTCAAGGGCGCCACCGTGGCGATCACCAACAAGGCCGTGATCGATGCCCAGGCCATGGCCGCCAACCCCGAACTGAAGCTGATCCTGATCAGCGCCACCGGTACTAATAACGTCGACCTGGAAGCCGCTCGCCACCACGGCATCACGGTGTGCAATTGCCAGGGCTACGGCACGCCGTCGGTGGCCCAGCACACCATCATGCTGTTGCTGAACCTGGCGACGCGCCTGGCCGATTATCAAAAAGCGGTGGGGGAAGGTCGCTGGCAGCAGGCTTCGCAGTTTTGCCTGCTGGACTATCCGATTGTCGAACTGCAAGGCAAGACCCTGGGCTTGCTCGGCCATGGCGAGTTGGGCAGCGCTGTCGGGCGGCTGGCCGAGGCCTTTGGCATGCGCGTGCTGCTGGGGCAGATTCCCGGGCGCCCGGTCCGCCCCGACCGCTTGCCGCTGGAGCAACTGCTGCCGCAAGTCGATGCCCTGACCCTGCACTGCCCGCTCAACGAGCACACCCGAAACTTCATCGGTGCCCGCGAACTGGCCCGGCTCAAGCACGGCGCATTTGTGGTCAACACCGCCCGTGGCGGCCTGATCGACGAACAGGCCCTGGCCGAAGCACTGCGCAGCGGTCATTTGGGTGGTGCCGCCACCGACGTGCTCAGCGTGGAGCCGCCGACCCAAGGCAACCCGCTGCTGGCCAACGATATCCCACGGTTGATCGTCACTCCACACAACGCCTGGGGCAGCCGCGAGGCGCGGCAACGGATCGTCGGCCAAATGAGCGAAAACGCCCAAGGCTTTTTCAGCGGTACAGCGCGGCGTGTCGTCAGTTGATAAACTGCCGCACTTTTTTTCAAGGAGCAGACCATGGATCCGCGCAGTGAAGTACTGCTTCGTCAGGCCGAATTATTCCAGGGTTCGGTGTTGTTGGCTGGCCTGCCCGCCGATGACCTGCTCGGCCGTTTGCCTGAGGCCCATGGTTGGTGCTGGCATGCCGGCGATCAGGCGGCGCTGGACGCTCGTTTTCCCGAGCGCAGCCACTTTGGCGTGAACGTCCCCGAGCATGGGTTCGACACCGCCGTGGTGTTCTTGCCCAAGGCCAAGGACCTGACCGACTACCTCCTCAATGCCGTGGCGGCGCGCCTGGCCGGGCGCGAGGTGTACCTGGTGGGGGAAAAACGCAGCGGCATCGAAGGCGCCTCCAAGCAGCTCAACCCGTTCGGCAAGCCGCGCAAACTCGACAGCGCGCGGCACTGCCAGCTGTGGCAAGTCACGGTCGCGAATGCGCCCGAGGCCACGCCACTGGAAAGCCTGGCCCAGACCTACGAACTGCCCCTGGCCGAAGGCCCGCTGAAGGTCATCAGCCTGCCGGGAGTGTTCAGCCACGGTCGCCTGGATCGCGGCAGTGCGCTGCTGTTGGAACACTTGGATAAACTGCCCAGCGGGCATTTGCTCGACTTCGGCTGCGGTGCCGGCGTGCTGGGGGCGGCGGTCAAGCGGCGCTATCCACACAACACCGTCACCCTGTTGGACGTGGACGCGTTCGCCGCCGCCAGCAGTCGCCTGACCCTGGCCGCCAATGGCTTGGAAGCCGACGTGCTGACCGGTGATGGCATCGACGCTGCACCGATGGGTTTGAGCGCGATCCTGAGCAACCCGCCGTTCCATGTCGGTGTGCATACCGACTACCACGCCACGGAGAACCTGCTGCGAAAAGCGGCCAAACATCTGAAAAACGGCGGCGAACTTCGCTTGGTCGCCAATAGTTTCCTCAAGTACCAGCCGCTGATCGAGGAGCATTTGGGCGTCTGCGCGATCAAGGCCGAAGGGCAGGGTTTTCGCATCTATCGGGCCAAGCGCGGCTGAAGTTTTTTAGGAAACAGCACTTGCTCAATCGGATTTGCCTAGGCAGAATCCGCTCCGTCCTAGGGGAGTAGTCTCCCGCGAGCGCCATGCTCGCCCGGCATACGTCAACATACTTGGTCAGCAGACCATGGCGTATGCGGCCCAAGCGTCCACGCAGATGGTCGCTGGGTTTGACAAGACCTATGACACGCACACCTTACCCGGGGCGGGAAGGCTGTACGTGTCATAGCCGTGTCGACCCGCCCCTTTAGGAACTCCCTGATGCTGGACTCACTCCTCGTACCCACGGCGATCGTTGCGCTGGCCGAAATCGGCGACAAGACGCAATTGCTCGCGCTCATCCTGGCCGCTCGCTTTCGCAAACCCTGGCCGATCATCGCCGGCATCGTTGCCGCGACCCTGGCCAACCATGCGGCGGCCGGTGCGGTCGGCGCCTGGGTCAGCGGTTTTTTCTCCGACGCGGTCCTGCACTGGATATTGGCGGCCAGCTTCACGGCCACGGCGCTGTGGACCCTGGTCCCGGACAAACTGGACGATGAGGAAGCCAACACGGCCCGCCGGTTCGGACCATTCCTGACCACGCTGATTGCGTTCTTCCTGGCGGAAATCGGCGACAAGACGCAGATCGCCACGGTGATGCTCGCCGCGCAATACCCGGAGCTGTGGCTGGTGATCATTGGCACCACCGTGGGCATGTTGATTGCCAACGTGCCAGTGGTCCTGGCGGGCAATTTCGCCGCCGAGAAGCTGCCCCTGACCCTGATCCGCCGCCTGGCCGCCTCGGCGTTCTTTGTCCTGGCGATCGTGGCGGTGTACAAGGCGATGCAGAGCAGTGGGTGGGTTTGACCCTGTGTCACACTTTGGGCTGAGGATAACTGTGGGAGCATAGCTTGCTCGCGATAAGCCATGACGCGGTCTGATTGACGTCTGCGTCGCCCCTGTCGCGAGCAAGCTTTACTCCCACAGCGATGCTTACTTCTTGGCCTGCTGATACAGCGGCATCACCTTCGGAATCGCCGCCTGCAACGAAGCGATACGACTGCTCGACGATGGGTGGGTGCTCATGAATTCCGGCGGCGCGCCTTCCGAGGCCTTGGCCATCTTGTTCCACAGGGTGATCGCGGCGTTCGGGTCGTAGCCGGCGCGGGCGGCCAGTTCGAGGCCGATCAGGTCGGCTTCGTTCTCGTTACCTCGGCTGTTGGGCAAGGTCATGCCGTAGTTGGCGACGGTGTCAGCCAATGCCAGGCTGTCCTGGCCGAGGCCGAAGATGGCGCCGGCGCCCTGCTTGGCCATCTCGATGCCATAGGCCTTGGACATTGCTTCGCGCCCGTGCTCGCGCAGGGCGTGGGCGATTTCATGGCCAATGATCGCGGCGATTTCATCGTCGGTGAGCTTCAGCTTATTGATCAGACCGGTGTAGAAAATAATTTTCCCACCAGGGCCGCAGCTGGCGTTGAGCTCATCGCTCTTGATCAGGTTCACTTCCCAGTTCCATTGCGCAGAATCAGGACGGAACACCGGCGCCTGGGCGATCAGCCGACTGGAGATAGCCTGGACCCGCTTGGCATCACTGCTGGTCTTGTCCAACACGCCCTGGGCACTCGCCTCGCCCATCGTCTTTTGATAGGACTGGGCGTACATCTGGTTGACCTGGTCGGTCGACAGCATGCTGAACATGTACTGCTTGCGCTCCACGCCCACGGCTCCGCCGCTGGTGGTGTTGACTGACTGGCAACCTGCAAGCAGCAGACCCGCGCTGAGAGCGCTGACCATCAAAGTCTTGTTCATACAAAAAAAGCTCCATGGAATCGTGGGCGTATCCTAGGCCTTGATTTGTATCGGCGCCAGATACACAAGGAGGGATTAGCGTTTTTTCGGACAGATCTCACCGCGTCCATTTGCGACACCCACTTCGCTAATACAGTCACCCGACGAACAGCGCCTCATGCCGCGCCACTGAAACGCCGATAAAGACTCCAGACGTCATTTCCGCGTCCGGAGCCTTTATGAAATTCAGATCGATCCAGTTTTCCGTGGCCGCCCTGGCCGGTGCCATCGTGCTCAGCGTGGTCGGCGCCCTTGTGCTGTACGCGCTGTTTGCCGGCGCCCGCACCCAGGAGATGGTGCAACAGCGAACCAAGGCGCAGTTCGAGCAACTCATCGAACAACGCCTCAGTGCCCTGGCCCGCACCCAGGCCAGCCTGATCCAGCGGGAATTGGAAGCACCGCTGTTGCTCGCCCGTGGCCTGGCCACCAGCAATGCCTTGATGGGTATGAACGGCGCGGACGGCAACCCGCAACTGAAGGTACCCCGCGAGCAAATGATCAGCCTGCTGCGCGAAACCGTGGTGCGCAACCCGAAGATCCTCGGCGCCTATATCGCCTGGGAGCCGAACGCCATCGACCACGATGACGCCAATTATGTGAACAGCCCGGTGCTGGGCATGGAAACCAATGGACGTTTCCTACCGTGGTGGTTTCGCAACCAGGACGGCTCCCTGGGCCTGGAAAAACTTGCCGACGTGACTGACCAGAAACTGCTCTCCACCGGCATCCGCGCCAGTGAGTACTACCTGTGCTCCCAGGACAGCAAGAAAGCCTGCGTGATCGACCCGGCGCCCTACCGCGTCGGCAGTACGATGACCATGCTCGCCTCGTTCATCGAGCCGATCATGATCGATGGCAAGTTCCAGGGCATCGTCGGCGCCGACCTGTCGGTGAACTTCATCCAGGACATGCTCGTGGCCGCCGACGGCAAGTTGTACGACGGTGCCGGGGAAATGGCCTTGCTCTCCAACAACAACCGGCTGGTGGCCTTCACCAAGGACCCGAGCAAACTCGGGGAAAAGGCCAGCGACCTGCTGGACGCCAGCGAACTGGATAACCTCGCCAAGCTGGGCGTCGGCGAGGTGCGCTACGACATTGATGAAGAACACGGGCATATCGAGGTGTACATGCCGTTCGGCATCGGCGAGACCAACGCTCGCTGGACGCTGATGCTGCAGTTGCCGCTGAAAGCGGTCATGGCCGACCTGCAAGCGTTGCAGCAAGATCTCGACCAACAGCGCCAGGCCGATATCTTCGGCATGGCAATGGTGGGCCTGGTGATCGCCGGCATCGGCCTGCTGGTGATCTGGCTGGTGGGCCACGGCATTGCCCGGCCACTCAAGCAAATGGTGGCAATGCTCGATGACATCGCCCAGGGCGAAGGCGACCTGACCCGCCGCTTGGTGAGCGACCGCGCCGATGAGCTGGGGGCGATCGCCAGGGGGTTCAACACCTTCCTGAGCAAGTTGCAGGGCATGATCACCCAGGTGGTGACCTCGGTGCAGAGCGTCAGCGACTCATCGGAGCACACGGCCGATATCGCGATCCGCACCAATCAGGGCGTGCACAAGCAGATGTCCGAGATCGATCAGGTTGCCACAGCGGTGCACGAAATGACCGCCACGGCCCAGGACGTGGCCCGCAACGCGACTCAGGCGGCCCAGGCCGCCAGTCATGCGGACCAAGCCGCCAGCCAGGGCATGCAGATCGTCCGGGATACCTCCACCTCCATTGGTGCCCTGGCCGTGGAAATCGGCAAGGCGGTGGGTGTGGTGCAGACACTGGCCAAGGACAGCGAGAACATCAACGCGATCCTCACCGCCATCCGCGGCATCGCCGAGCAGACCAACCTGCTGGCCCTCAACGCGGCCATCGAAGCGGCCCGGGCCGGTGAACAGGGCCGTGGTTTCGCGGTGGTCGCCGATGAAGTGCGCAACCTGGCGCAGAAAACGCAGCAGGCGACCGAAGAAATCCAGGCGATGATCCAGCAGTTGCAACAAGGCACCCGGGACGTGGTGCGGGTGATGGAAGACAGCCAGCACCGTACCGATGAAAGCGTGCAGCATGCGGCGAAAGCGGCCCAGGCCCTGGAGACGATTACCCAGGCGGTGTCGGTGATCAACGACATGAACACCCAGATCGCCAGCGCTGCCGAGGAACAAAGCGCCGTGGCTGATGACATCAACCGCAACGTGATCAACATCGGGCAAGTGGCGAACGAAGTGGCCAGCGGCGCCGACGAATCCAGCGCGGCCAGCGCCGGGCTGACCAAACTGGCGGAGCAGCAGCGGCGGTTGATCAACCAGTTCAGGGTCTGATCCAAAGGCCCCATCGCGAGCAAGCTCGCTCCCACAGGGGTATCTGCGGTGGCATGCCGATCTGGTGAACACCCCAAAACAACTGTGGGA